>NZ_JANSIF010000023.1:0-43384 GCF_047461935.1 Synechococcus sp. R55.4
TTGCCAATGGCCAGTTCAAAGCGTTCTCTCCCTTCCACCGTGGTCAGCGACACCGTCCAGTCTTTTTGACGGAACGAAAAGATGCGAGCGTCGTAGGTAACAAAGCCGCTCTTAAACTCCTTGACGGGACGCTTTTTCTGCTTAGCCACTTTGCGGGAACCCGCTACCCGTCTGCACACCTGTTGAGCCAAGTTACTGGACAAGCCAAACCGGGCTCGAATCTCGTAGTAGCAAAGGGATTGCAGCTTGACCGCGTTGACGATCTTCTCCGGCGTGTTCTGGTTGACCCAGTTCAATGCCTGCACAAAGACATCCATCGTCGCGTCCAATTTGGCGGCTTGCGACTGGGCTACCTTGAGCTTGCAGGAGACGGTCAGGACTTGGGTCATGGTTCTATTGTAACCTCGCATTCCTCCCGGCACTGACCCTACGGGTACAGTGCGGGGCTCCTGCGATTTCTAGCTGAGAAGGCAAAGGCGAATTATACAGCTTGAGCTCTGAGATGCGGCTGAAGAGATACCCAACCTGCCAAAACCTGGCCAGACAACTCCACAGACAACGGGCAGACAAGGGAGCCTCCAACTTTGCGCAGTGCTTCCTACACAATACTTAACCTAGACTTACCCAAGCTGACTCTCTAACGGGATCCTACAGGATGAAAACTATGATAGCATTTAGTGGTCCTCGGAAAGACTGTGGCTGCGGTTCCCTCATGTTGGTGAGAGTGGTGAGTTTATATGTTCAAAGATGATACTCATTCGGAATAGTTCCGGCACAGTTCTTATGTAATGAAGATTTCCCCAGACATAGGTTTTGGATCAAGAAAAATTTGAGCCTGCTCAGCAATGATTAAGGTGATTAGATGGCGAAGTCAAGAGCTCTTACCGGTACCTATTTTAGGTGGTCTAATCCTGTCCAGACTCTGAGTTAAATCTAGGTGTAGAGAATGGTAGCTACATCTTTCGAAACAGGCTCAACCTGGAACACCCTTGGGATTAATCAAATTCGCATAGCGGCGACAGCTCCCACGTCCAAGGAAAGAAGAAATGCTTGGTCAGTAGCGCTTTACTACTGGAACCAAGGCGCTGACGTTGAACCAAATCATCTGCCTTGCTTATTAAATAGACTCCATTCGCTTTGGGTTCTAGGGGTCTCTTTCACTGTTATGGAAGAAGCAGTAAAGCTTCTGAACCAGCTAGAGCTAGACCCAGAGAAGTGGAGAGATATTCCCCCTCCCAACACAGAAGGTTACGAACTAGCATGGCGGATAGATTCTCCCTACTTTCAGCTAGAAGACGATTTTGGTCTGGCTCTTCCGTCTGTAGATCAGTACCTGTACTACCTAGCTCGTTGGATAGCTGAAAGGATAGCATTATACTACCAACCTCAGGCGATGCCCTTCTGGCGCATTGCCGCAGCCATTTACCCAAAGGATTTACAAGCCCAAGCAGTCGTAGGTCTTGGATTATCCAGAAGTTTGCAGGTCGAAGGTATACATTACCTGAGGCAAAATCAAGCCCAAGCAACCACAAAAGCCATTAGAAAGTGGACTGAGGCTTGCTTTCAAGTATCTGTGAGTTTCTTTCGAAGAAAAACGGATAATCCAAAGCTATCAAGTCAAAAGAACTCAATAGAAGTTATTGATGTGCCATATGAAAACCACATCATGAGTCTGGAAGGCAGTCTGGATTCGGTCGTTACCCATTGTCATTTGGCCCAAGGAAGATGGTTTGAGGCGGAGATTGACTTTGTCAAGTCTTACCTAAAACCGGGAATGACATTTATAGATGTGGGGGCAAACGTAGGTTCATACACTCTTGTTGCGGCTCAGGCAGTAGGTTCTGAAGGAAAGGTAGTTGCATTTGAGCCGACTCAGGCTTGTGTGGAAATACTGAAACACAATGCAAACATGAATCAGCTACCACAAGTTACAGTAATCCCTTGTGCGCTGGATAGTGAGTCAGGAAAGGCATACTTCCTAGAAAGTGATGATAGCGCGTGTAATCGAGTAGTAAAAAGTCTAGTTGGAATAACTCATCCTGTAAAAACCGTTCAAAAAGTTACACTAGACGAATGGTGGCGCTCTCTGGAATGCCCCTCAGTTGATATGATCAAGGTGGATGTTTTTACCGACTCCTTTGACGTTATACGAGGTGGCCGAGAACTCATAAAGAGTTGTAGCCCCATCATTCAAGTAGAGGCAAAAGGTGATTTAGGATCTGCATCACGAGAAGTTTCTTCTTACTTATCAGAGCTAGGATATACTTTCTTTGCATATAACCCCGCTTTGAATGAGTTATCAATGGCTCGCAAACAAGCTCGCAACCTCTCGACTGTAAACTTAGTGGCGGTGCCGGAAGCTCGCTACGTGAACCTTAAGAGAGAGGGTATCTTAGAAGAAGGCTCATTCCCCTCCAAAGAGCTTGATCCAAGCCTGTCTTCTTTACTTTGATCCAAGCCTGTCTTCTTTACTTTGGGATCTGGTTGAGGAAAAGCAATGATCGTTGTTGATGGTGTTGCCCTACAGCCTAATTTAGAGACTCCACCCTCTATTACAAGTTTCTGGTGCAACGTCATAGGTGAGTGGGTAAGGCTTGGATATACTCGAGACTTTATAGTCTTAGTGAGAGAAAGCCAACGTATAGGTTTTCCAGGCGACACTGTTGTAGCCCTAATCCCTGATTACAGCTATGAGAATGCTGAGTCTGATCATATAGGTCTGCAAAGTGCCTGTGATCAAGTCAATGCATCCATTTTTATCTCAACTTTGTATACGTATCCCCTCAAAACCTCAAGCGTAGCTATGGTTTATAGTATGGACGAAGTCCAAGAGTTCTTACCAAGCTTAGCAGCACAGGAGAAACATAATACCATTTTGGCTGCATCGGCATTTATATGTCCTTCCAAGTGGGTGTCATCAGATTTAATGAGGAAATATCCAGGTATTTCTAGTGAAGATATTGAGGTTATCTACCCAGGTCTGCACAGTGACTTGATGCCATCGCCCCCTCTAAAGGTAAGAAAGTTTCGGGAAGAAAAAGACCTAACTCGTCCCTATATCATTTTTAGAGCGGGAACGGGGGAACGAAGAAAGATAGCTCTATTTGCTCTCTTGGATAGTGTAAGCGAATTAGTATCTGGACAAGTCCCTGAGCTTGTTTACCTATCAGTTGATGGAAGTAAAGTTGATGTGCCACTAGAATCTGTTATGGATTTATCCAAGCCAATTCGATCTCGAATCCATAACCTTAGGCTTTGTTCTGATGATTTACCACTGCTTTACACAGGAGCTGTTGGATTGTTTGAGATTGAACCTGAACTTGGAATGGGCAATTACACTTTCGAGGCAATGAGATGCGGTTGCCCGGTCATTATCTTGAGAGAATCTGAAGATCATCAATTAAGGCAGCCTACAGAAACTGACCCTTGGATTGAGATATCCATGCAGCCGCATGTCATATCGCAGACTATTGATCAGCTAAGAGATACAAGGTATAGAAATACCATACTCTCACGAGGATTAGATTATACGAAAAGCATGACCTGGGAACAGGCCGCTAAGCGAATGTGGTCTTTCCTCAAATCAAAGGCAAGAAGTCTAAGATCCTAGAGCTTTGAAATGTAGATGTCGTAAAATGAAGTACCTTCTATCTCATCATGAGTTCTGAGAACGTGAGAGCATAAGTCATAAGAACGATAGACCTCATGGAGGATCGTGGCAAGCGCTAGCCGCTTTCTTGATGTCAGCTCTCCCAATCGCATAAAGTCTTTTGCATAAATAAAGTCTGTCCAAGATGCCTGAGTGCGCAAAGACGTAAGGCTCTTCGGAAATGACTTCATAAGTGGACAGGAAATCCCGGTTAAGCTATGAATTAGAAAGCCGCATTCTCTCAGAGCGATATCTATATCAGAGAACAACGGCTGGCCGATGTAGTGAGGGATAAATAGAACCTCAGTTTGAACTACTACAATGCTCTCCTCTAGGAGACGTCTAGCTCCGCGAATAATATTTAGCTCACTGCCTTGAGTATCCATAACAAGCCAGTCAGCGTCTGAGACTTCTTCCAAATCATCCAATCGAACAGTCTTTACTTTCTTCTCTGAGACAACTTGGTAAAGCTCAGCCAGATCGTGAAACTTTTCCAACAGATGATAATTGGGTCTAAACAGAGAGGATGTCATTCCGCTGTTGGTCAGGTAAAGGTTAGATTCAGAACCATCGCCAACCGCCATAGGAAGGTATAAGACGTTAGAACTGCCATCACCTTGTCGAATTCTCTCAATTAAGCGGTTGTAAGCCTCAGGATCAGGCTCGAATCCAATTAACTCTCCATAGTCCTTCCGAATGATTTCGGCATATATCTCAGGAGCTCCAACATCAGCTGCCCCTACGGCAATTACTTTAATCCGAGGCATTGAGGTTCCCAAAACAGAGGCTATGGACAGCTCAGACATGGTTCCCCTCACTCTTTGTGGGCAATTACATTTAGGCTGATAAGTTCGTTGCAGTAGACAATTGTGCTTGCATCTCTAAACATGCCAAATTGGTCTACTTGAATGATAAAGTCAAAACCAACGGTCTTAAGCAGGTGAGTCAGGTTTTCAATGGTATAGCCGTATTTATGGAAGTCATACTGGTCAATTTGACCGCCGTAAATCATGCTAATAACACGTATCAATTCGTCGTACAAGAGATCATCTCTTAGTATAAGCTTGGACAGCGTCTTTAGATTAGGTACAGAAACAAATAACTTTCCTCCTTTCTTGAGGACTCGATACCACTCTGTTAAGGCCACACCTGCTTCTTGACAACTAAGATGCTCAAGAACATGAGAGGCATATATTTGATCTACGCTCTCGTTCTCAAACATACTGAGATCTATTGCGTTTGCAACATAGTCAACCTCAGGAGAGGGCGAAATATTAAGTATTTTCCAGTCAGGATGTGGTTCTTTACCACCGATGTGTAGATTAAGCATTCTCGTCGTCTGCTCCTACTAGCTAACTTACTTTCTGAGTTGAGCTAAGTTTGGGTGCTTGCGAAACTTGAACGGCAAGTCTGTAAACCTAATTCTAGCTTTTCTATCTTGGCAATACTGTTCCCACATTAGGATGTAAGCCTTCTCTAAGAAAGCTGTAAAAGTTTTGCCGTTAAGAAGTGGTGATTGCGAGAGTCGCTCCCGCATGGTTCTCCTTATCCAGACCAAAAGATCTATGTCTTCAGACAGCCTTGAGGCAATGCGAATGTAGTCTTGCTCCGTCTGTGCGATTAATTCCGGCAAGTCCACTGTTCTCAAGATAGATACTCCAACTCTGGAAACATGTGCTAGACCTTCCAGAGTGATTACCGGAACTCCCATCCATAATGTTTCGCAGGTTGTCGTTGTTCCGTTGTAAGGGAAGGGATCCAGAGCAATATCCACTTCTCCATAGGCTGCGTAATGCTCGGCAAAGCCCTGTCTATCATATTCCAGCTTGACTCTCTCCTCTGGAATGCCGTGTCTTCCAATTCTTTCCAAAAAGAGTTTACGGGTGCTTTCATCTCTATATCGCTGATTTTTCAGGCGCAGAACTGAATGGGGCACTGCCTTCAATACATCTGCCCATAACTTAATGACTCTGGGAGTGATCTTGGAAGGGTTGTTGCAGCATCCAAACGTGATAAAGCCGTTTCTAACCACAGGAGGATCCACAATCTCTGGTGCCTCACGAGAGGGCTTGTAACAAAGAAAGCTATGAGGCATCCTTATCAATTTCTCTGTGTGCAGACTATCGGTTACATCATAAGGATCGGCAAAACTATCTGTTATCCTGTAGTCCACGACGGTCATACCTGTGGTGTCGGGGTAGCCAAGGTACGTAACTTGTACAGGGGCCGGACGCAAAGCCATTAAGTGTACTCTTGTGCCGCCGGTATGGCCACTTAGATCCACTAGAATATCAATCTGATCTTCTCTGATTAACTTTGCAGCTTTCTCGTCACTTAGCTTGTGAATATCTCGCCATCCCGTTGACCATTTGGAGAGCTGCTCAGTTACTGTGTCAGGTTGATCAACATTTGAGTAGCAGTAGATTTGGAATTTTTCCTGGTTGTGGCAATCGTAGATTGAGCTCATGAAAAAATGTACCGAGTGCAATCGAAAATCACCCGATAGATAGCCAATCTTGAGGGGACGCTGGGTAGTTCGCGAGTTTGCATAAGGTCTCCAGTGGCTTTGATACTGGCTTTGGTAGGAAATACCCCACTTTTGATGCTCTATAAATGTTTCCACAGGGTCAAACTTCTCAGAATAATGTGAAACCATTAGGATACACGACATTGCAGCTGCGAAGCCGGGAGCAACTTCCAGGGCCTTCCTGTAGTTCTCTAGAGCTTCGTCCAGTCTGCATTGCTCTAGATAAGCACCACCCAAACTCTGATATGCAGCAGCAAAGTTTGGCTTCCTCTCGATAGCTAGCAAATAACTATCTATCGCGTCTTGAGTCCGGGATTGCTTGCTAAGGGTTAAGCCCTTGTAAAAATAGGCATCGGCTAGCTCAGGCTTAAGTCTTATCGCTTCCTGGAAGTGCTCCAGAGCATCATCGTACTTTTTCTGCTCGAAGAGTCTGACTCCGATATTGCAATAGGCTTCTGCAAAGTCCGGCGAAAGCTCTGCAGCTCTGTGAAAAGCGAACTCTGCTTCCTCTCTATTTTGCAGTAGTCGATGAGCAAGACCCAAGTTGTTATATGCTCGAGCAGATGTTGGATCTAAGCCGATCGCTCGCTCAAAACATCTAACTGCCTTGTCGGCTATGGCCAAGTCTAAGTAGCAGCATCCTAAGCTGTGCCAGTAATCTGATTCTTCTGGGTTGATCTCAACAGCAAGGCATATATGATATCTGGCTAGATCTAGCCGCTTTTCTGCCCTGTAGAGAATACCTAGGTTGTGATGAGCTTCAGCGTATTCCGAATCTAGAGAAATAGCAATCTGAAAGCAGTCTCTTGCAGCTTGAATAATTTGGCATTGACTTTCAAGATCTTTTTTACCTCCCAAGCTTAGTTCCTGTGCAGCTATCTCTGTTGCAGTTTGGTGTCGTATCTTTCGGCTTAGTGCCGCCCCCAAGTTATTGTAGGCTTTCGCATAGGTTGGATTGATTGCTATAGCTTTTTTGTAGTGCGCTATTTCCTTATCTTCTTGACCAATTTCGCCATAGATTTTCCCAAGATTTAGATGAATAACAGCAGAAGACTTGATCATCAAGGCTTTCTCTAGGGCAACAATCGCATCTTCATACTGCATCGACTCTGCCAGCAATAAACCTAGCTTAAGCTGTAAATCAGCACTAGCCGGAAATTGCAGTTCTGCTTGTCTCGCGTGTTGAATTGCCTCTTCTTTGTTTCCAGCTAAAGAGAGGGCATCAATCAACTGAAGATGAGCCTCAACGTAATCCGGCTTGTCCTTTACTGCTTTTTTTAGGATGCTGATGGCACTATTGACCTGACCTAACTTCAGCAAGACTTGCCCAAGAAAATAAGCTGCCTCATACTCTTGAGGGTTCAACTCTAAAACTTTTAGAAAGGCTTTCTGGGCTTCTTCCCACTGCTCGAGTTGAATTAGAGCCAGACCTAAGTTAAAGTTTGCGTTGAGACTTTCTGGATCTATTTGGGTAGCTTGTCGGTAGCATTCTAGGGCCTTTTCTAGCTGATCTAGCTTCTCGTAGACTGCACCTAAGTTGACATACAACGATGCCGACCTTTGACCAAGACCTATACACCGTTCTAAGTATTCTACAGATTTGACATACTGTTGTTGTTGGTAGGCCAGTATACCCAAATACTGAGTAGCATCAAGATGGTTGGGTTCTAGCTTTAAGATTTCTAGGTAGCATTCCTCGGCCTGATCCCACTCGCCCGACTGATGATGGCCAAATGCTTGCTTAAGGAGCTTTTGAATTTCGGTTCCCATATCCCTGAGTCTCAACTTAGACAATTCTATCAAACGAATAGTGCTTCACCTGCCTTTGGTAGGCTTAACAGCCTAGAAAAGTGGGTAGGCACTTAAGACCCACCCACCTTTTCCATCTGAACGTCTGCCGCCTAAAAGTCAACAGACCCAGCCCTAAAGCCAGATAGAGTGTATGGACTACCGCGGGATGGTGAAGGTGATGTCCAGCCGCGGCCCGCGAGCGGTGGTGATAGGGCCAGGACCCGTACCCGTGGCCGGCTCCCGGTCGAACTCGGCGCGGCAGGTGCCCGTAGCCCCCTGGCTCACTTCATATTTGACAGAGCTGGCCACGTTGAACGAAACCGAAGCCGTCACCAGCGCAGCTGCCTCTACGTCCACCAGCACCCCAAAGCCAGGTGGAGCGAACCGAGGACCGAAGGAAACGGTAAAGGTTTCACCTGCATCCAAAGCAACGCCAGCAGGCTTGGTTACTGAAAACGTACCAGCGGCAATATTTGAGAAGAAACCGGCATCAATGTCTAGAATTACTGGAGCGGACGGAAGCTGAGTGCTCTGGGTGAAGGAGCCAAAAGTAAGAGTAACAATTTCAGAAACAGTGCCCCCACTCGGCAGAGCGTTGGAAACGCTTACCGTTGTACTAAATGGGCCAAACACAACTTGCGTGGTGGCTCCGGAAACTATAAGATCTGCAATGGCCAGGTCAGCAGCGTTAACTTGCGCAGTTGTGTCAGCGGCAGCCGCCGCAGCATCAGCCGGGACTTGAAGCGTTCCTGCCAGAATGAACGACCCAAGAGCACCAATTGCCGCGGTGAAAACATCCACACCGACGCTTGCGCTCGCTGTGGCCAGCACCGAAACAAAGTCCGGAGCAGCCTGGTTGTTCCACACCTCCTTGGCACACTGCAGCCGCACCTGGTAGAAGCGGGAGCCTGACACCGCCCGCTGCACCCCAGGCCGCACATCTGCTGTACGCGGCCCAGCCGATACATCGTTGCCCAGCACGTTGCCGTTGATGCTCAGGGCAACAAAGGTGGGGCTGGAAGCCGGCGCAAAGAAGTCGGTGGACACCACGTTGTTGGGCGCACCCAAGGTCACTTCCTGGAACACCACGTTGTTGGACGGCAGGTTGTGCGGTGTCGGATCCAGGAAGAAGAAGCCCAGCCCCCGGTCGTCAAAATCAGGAATGGTGGCCGAGTCATTGGAGGGCAACTGCACCAGCGTCAACTGGGCTGCCTGCACCACCGCATTGCCCGGAATGCTGGCCGGAATCTCGAAGGACAGCACCGCCCGATAGTCAGTGTAATCCCCCACTGGGATGTTCTCGGCTGCGTTAGCGCGGCGAATGCCATAACCTACCGGAATAACAACTGGGTTGGAGAAAATCTGTCCATTTCGCGTGATGGCGGCCAGTTGAGTGGGCAGCAGGCTGATGGGATCCTCCGAAGCTGCCACAAAACCGGTGGTGAAGGTGGCCACAAAGTCTTCCGGCAGACTGCGCCCGGAAGCAAACAAGTCCGGCACCGCCCGCGAGATGACAACCCGGTACACGGCATCGTTGGTGAGCGGCGTGTCGAAGATGATGGTGACCTGAGTGCGGTCGGCATTGAATTCCAATTTGTAAGTCGGCACAACTCCCTCTTGCGGCGCCACCGAGGTGATGCTCAAGGCCTGAGCGAAGGGAGCCTGGCGCACCGGCTCGCTGAAGCTAATAACAATTCTGGTGGTGATAGAAACGTTAGTGGCGCCATCCGCCGGGCTAATGGCGATAACCCGTCCCACCGGGGGTGTAGGAGTCGGAGTGGGAGGTGGTGGCGGCGGAGTCGGGGGAGCCGGTGGGGGTGGTGGGGGCGGCGGCGGTACGGGTGTGACGGTGCTGGTGCTGCTTTCACCGCAGCCGGTGAGCAACAAAGGTAGCAGCACCACTGTGGAAGCCAGAGACAGAGACCCGAGTGACTTCAGGAGCCACTTGTGCATTGTTCCGTTCATTGTTCTCCTCTTAACCAAAAAAGTAGGGTTCGGCTGAACACTTCCCTTAACTTACCCGATCAACTCGCCCAGGGCAAGCCAGGCCGTAGGAAAGAGCCAATCGAGGGAAGACGCACACGCGCTTGGATAAGCGGCTCGTCTGTTTACTCTGCTTATCATACAAGCCCATTAGCCCGCTTTGGCAAGTACTGCCGATTTTTTCTGGACAAGATCAAAGGTGACGTGGGTCACAGACACCGGGCAGGGTCCCGGGAAGGAGTCGGGTGGCGGCTTCTGGGAGCAAAGCAGGTGGAGCCACCGGAAGAGCAGTCAGAATCCTTGCCCGGCATGGCTTTTGCGGATCCACCTGGAAAAAACCGGAAGATTTGCCTATTTCCTCACAAAAGGATGCTTGATCCGGGGCAGAAGGGTGGCAGGATGAGGAGTGGATGTTTTTTCTGGAGACACACCCAGGATGGCTACCTACAAGGTCACTCTGATCAACGAGGAGCAAGGCTTAAACGTCACCATCGATGTGCCGGATGACGAATACATTTTGGACGTGGCGGAAGAGCAAGGGATCGAGCTGCCCTATTCCTGCCGCGCCGGTGCCTGTTCGACCTGTGCCGGCAAGCTGGTGAGCGGCACGGTGGATCAAAGCGATCAGTCCTTCCTGGATGATGATCAGATCGAGCAGGGCTATGTGCTGACCTGTGTGGCTTACCCTACTTCCGACTGCACCATCATCACCCACCAAGAAGAAGCCCTTTACTGATCGAGCTTGAATTTCCGTCCTCAACCCCAGCCCCTCTTCCAAAGAGAGAGGGGTTTTTGTTTTGGGTGGCCCAAGGGGGTGTTCGAGCGCTCCGCGCTGCTGAGGCCCTCACCCAGAGGGAGAGGAGAATTGGCAGTGGTAGGATTTCCTTATTCTGTAGTGCTTCAGCAACCATGACCCCTGAGCAAGAGCAGTGGCTGATTCAAGCCATCCAGGAGCTACAAGCCTCCCAGAGAGAATTGCAAGCCTCCCAGAGAGAATTGCAAGCCTCCCAAAGAGAATTGCAGGCCGCTCAGCAGGAGCTGCGCCTTGTCCAACAAAACCAGCAGGTTTTGATTCAAGAGCTGCGGGAAGGGCAGGCGATGCTGGCCCAGTTTTTTCGCGAGTCAATGGATCGGTTTGATGAGCGCACCCGGGCTATTGAACGGCGCACGGAAGCTGTGGAACGGCGCACAGAAGCACTGGAACGGCGCACCGACCAGATGGCGGAAGAGATGAGGGAGATCCGGCAAGAGATTCGGGATCTGCGCCGCGATTTTCTGGAACGGCGTTAGCTTCCATCCAACCCTGGCCCAAGCGCTCACAGCCCCTTTCCCAGGGAGAAATGCAGGGTGATAGGATTTTTTTATTCTTCTGTAACCCTCGCCGACCATGACCCCTGAGCAAGAGCAGTGGCTGATTCGCGCCATCCAAGAGTTGCAAGCTGCCCAGCAGGAGCTGCGTCTTGTCCAACAAAACCAGCAGGTTTTGATTCAAGAGCTGCGGGAAGGGCAGGCGATGCTGGCCCAGTTTTTTCGCGAGTCAATGGATCGGTTTGATGAGCGCACCCGGGCTATTGAACGGCGCACGGAAGCTGTGGAACGGCGCACAGAAGCACTGGAACGGCGCACCGACCAGATGGCGGAAGAGATGAGGGAGATGCGGCAGGAGATTCGGGATCTGCGCCGCGATTTTTTGGAACGGCGTTGACTGCCAACAGACCGAGCGCTCACAGCCCTGCTCCCAGAGGAAGAGAGGGGTTGTGCGAGATGACAAGGCTAGTATGGCAGCAAAGAGACTTTTGGCCGAGACGGTTTATGGCTTTGGCAATGGGATCCGTTTCTGCACCATCAAGAGCTCGCCTGAGTTTGGCGGAATACCTTGCTTATTCGGATGGCAGTGATACCCGCTATGAGCTGGTGGCAGGGGAGTTGGTGCCCATGGCTCTTCCAACCGGACGGCATGTGCAGATTCAAAACTTTCTCAGCCGAGTTTTCGAGGCAGAGATTGCACGGCAGCAGTTGCCCTGGACAGCGATACAGGGGAGCCCAGGGATCCAGTCGCCACGGGGCAATCGGTGGGATTCGGTGCGGATTCCCGATGGGGTGGTGCTGCCTCTGGAGCAGTGGCAGGAGATGGGATCCCGGGAGGCGTTGATCCGCCTAGAGGAGCCGCCGCTGCTGCTGGTGGTGGAGGTGGTGAGTGAGTCGAGCCGGGCAGCAGACTACCGGGCCAAGCAAGCAGAGTATTGCGTTTTGGGGATCGGCGAGTATTGGGTTGTGGATCCCTTGGAGGAGAAGGTGAGCCTGCTGCTGCTCCACGAAGGCTGGTACGATGTGCTGGAGCTGAAGGGATCCGATCCGGTATCCTCAAAGGTCTTTCCCAAGCTGGAGTTGCAGGCGGGGGAGATCTTGGCTGCGGATTCGGGTTATTCTGGTAAAGCTACGGGGAGTTAGCTCAGTTGGTAGAGCGCTGCGATCGCACCGCAGAGGTCAGGGATTCGAGTTCCCTACTCTCCATTGAGGTTTTGGATTTGGATCCCTTGCCCCCGATCCCTCTCCCAGGAGGAGAGAAGAGTTAGTGGTGGTAGGATTTCCTTATTCTGTAGTGTTTCAGTAACCATGACGCCCGAGCAAGAACAGTGGCTGATTCAAGCCATCCAAGAGTTGCAAGCCTCCCAAAGGGAGTTGCAAGCCTCCCAAAGAGAGCTGCAAGCCTCCCAAAAAGAATTGCAAGCTGCCCAGCAGGAGCTGCGCCTTGTCCAGCAAAACCAGCAGGTTTTGATTCAAGAGCTGCGGGAGGGACAGGCGATGCTGGCACAGTTTTTCCGCGAGGCACTGGATCGCTTTGACGAGCGCACCCGAGCCATTGAACGGCGCACAGAAGCACTGGAACGGCGCACTGACGAGATGGCCCAAGAGATGCGGGAGATGCGGCAAGAGATTCGGGATCTGCGCCGCGACTTTTTGGAACGGCGGTAACTTGGGCTCAAGCGCTCTGCGTTGCTAGTGTAACCATCCCCGGATCCTTCTCCCAGGAGGAGATTTAGGGTGGTAGGATTTCCTTGTTCTGTAGCGCCTTGGTAACCATGACACCTGAGCAAGAGCAGTGGCTGATTCGGGCCGTCCAGGAGTTGCAAGCTGCCCAGCAGAACCAGCAGGTTTTGATCCAAGAGCTGCGGGAAGGGCAGGCGATGCTGGCACAGTTTTTCCGGGAGGCGCTGGATCGCTTTGACGAGCGCACCCGAGCCATTGAACGGCGCACGGAAGCTGTGGAGCGCCGCACCGAAGCTTTGGAACGGCGCACTGACGAGATGGCCCAAGAGATGCGGGAGATGCGGCAAGAGATTCGGGATCTGCGCCGCGACTTTTTGGAACGGCGTTGACTGCCAACAGCCCAGGCGCTCGGCGCTGCTGATGTGATCATCCCTAGATCCTCTCCTAGCAAGAGAGGGGGATCCACGAGATCTTTAGGGAGTTAGGGTTGGGAAGGGATCCCATCTGGATTAGTCTAGAGGGAACTTGGTCTGGCCTCATCGGCGTTTGCCATTCCCTGCGAGTTTGCCTATGTCTGTGATTCGCGCCCTACACAGCCAGTTGGTAGCCAAAGAGCGCTCGGCGGAGGAGATCGCCCGCGAATACCTGGAGCGTCTCACCCAACTGGAGCCGCAGCTCAAGAGCTTTATTACTGTGACCGAGGAACTGGCTCTGCAACAGGCCAGGGCGGTGGACGCCCGCATTCGGGCCGGGGAGGCGATCGGCCCTTTGGCCGGGATCCCGTTAGCTGTCAAAGACAACCTCTGTACCCAAGGGATCCGCACCACCTGCGCTTCCCGGATGCTGGAGGGGTTCATTCCCCCCTACGAGTCAACAGTGACGGCGCGGCTGGCGGCTGCGGGCATGGTGACGGTGGGCAAGACCAACCTAGACGAGTTTGCCATGGGCAGCTCCACGGAAAACTCCGCCTTTCAGCGCACCGCCAATCCCTGGGATCTGACGCGGGTGCCAGGGGGATCCTCTGGGGGATCGGCGGCGGCGGTGGCTGCCGACCAAGCGGTGGTGGCCCTGGGCTCAGATACGGGGGGATCCATCCGCCAACCGGCAGCTTTTTGTGGGGTGGTGGGCCTCAAGCCCACCTACGGGCTGGTGTCTCGCTACGGGCTGGTGGCCTTTGCTTCGTCTTTGGATCAGGTGGGGCCGTTTGGGCGCACGGTGGAGGATGTGGCCCTGCTGCTGCAGGGGATCGCCGGCCATGACCCGATGGACTCCACCAGCCTGAAGGTGGATATCCCGGACTATAGCCAGGCTCTGATCCCGGACATCAAGGGGTTCAAAATCGGGGTGATCCGCGACTTGCTGGGGGAAGGATGCGGCGAGGAGACCCGCGCTGCCGTGCAAGCGGCCATTCAACATCTGCAGGAACTGGGGGCCGAGATCCTGGAGATCGACTGCCCCAGTTTTCGCTACGGCCTTGCCACCTATTACATCATTGCCCCTTCGGAAGCCTCTGCCAATTTGGCCCGCTACGACGGGGTGAAATACGGCCTGCGGGAACCTGCCGACTCGCTGCTGGCCATGTATGGCAAGACCCGCGCCCACGGCTTTGGGCCAGAAGTCAAGCGGCGCATCATGATCGGCACCTATGCCCTCTCCTCGGGGTACTACGACGCCTACTACCTCAAGGCTCAGAAGGTGCGCACCCTCATCAAGCAGGACTTCCTCAAGGCTTTCGAGAAGGTGGATGTGCTGGTCAGCCCCACCACCCCCACCCCAGCCTTCAAGCTCGGCGAGCGGGAGGATCCCCTCAGCATGTACCTCTGCGACCTGATGACGATCCCGGTGAACCTGGCGGGTTTGCCGGGGCTGAGCCTGCCCTGCGGGTTTGCCGATGGGCTGCCCATTGGCCTGCAAATTGTGGGCAATGCCCTACAGGAGAGCAAGGTGCTGCGGGTGGCCTATGCCTATGAGCAAAGCACCGACTGGCACAAACAGCGCCCCCCGTTGGAAAAGCCCAAGGAATCCGCTCCTGCCCAGCCCAAAGCCAAGAGCAAGTCCGGCAAAGGCAGCAAAAAATCCAAAAGCTGAGGCGGGAAGGGCGGCAACTAGGCCATGCCCATCTGGTTGGCCGCTGAAAAGCGTTCCATAAAGCGCAGGAAGCGATCCCACTCTGCCTCGGTTTCCATGTCGTAGGTCACTTCCAGGGCTTTGAATTCCCCGTTCAGGAACTTGGCCCTGATGTTGCGGGTGGTCAGCTCCCCTTCCTCATCGATCATCCGCATGCCGAGGATGTTTTGCGTATCGGATTTTAGATCCTCGAAGCGGAAAATCGCGGATCCCCGGTTGCCGGTCTTGGATTTCAGCACTCGCACCTGGGTGGGCACCTCTTGGATGCCGGGGGAGAACTCGATACTGGCCATGATGTCCTACGAAACACGATGATTTAAGCCATTATAACCGGCCAATCCCCGCATCCTGCTCCAGAAAATCTCTCAGCTCCTGGGCCGTCATCTGCTCCAGGTGATGGCCGGCCTGCCGTTGGGCTTCTGCCACATCGGGGATCCGGTCGCACAGGGCGCCAACCCGAAGGGGAAGAGGCTGGGCTGCCAACCCAGCGCGCGCTGCCGGAGTCACCTGGCCACAGAGGATGAGCAGGGGTTTTTGGGCTTGGATAGCCTGCTCCAGCACCGCCCCCACCACCTTTCCCATCGTGCTTTGTTCGTCGAGGCAGCCCTCTCCGGTGACGACCAGATGGCAGCGGCGGATGCGCTCCGGCAGGGCCAATTGCTGGGCCAGCAAGCGGATCCCGGACTCCAGAGTGGCCCCCAAAAAAGCCACCAACCCTGCTCCCGCTCCCCCTGCGGCTCCGGCCCCTGGGATCCCGGCCACGGCCTGGCCCAAATCTCGCTCCACCACTTGAGCCCACTGCTGCAGCGCCTGCTCCAACTGCTGCACCTGGGAAGGGGTGGCGCCCTTCTGGGGGGCAAAGACGGCGGCGGCTCCCAACGGACCAGTGAGGGGGTTTTGCACATCGCAGAGGCCGCGGACCCGTTTCCCCTGCCAACCAGGCTGTTCGGGGGGCTCGATGCGCGCCAGCCGGGCCAGCTCCGCCCCACCCCAGCCGATGGGATCCCCAGCTCCATCCAACAGGCGATAGCCTAAGGCCTGCGCCATGCCCGCCCCTCCATCCACGGTGGCGGATCCCCCCAGACCTATCCAGATCTCAGCGATGGGATCGCGGCAAACAGCCCGCAGCAGCTCCCCCAGGCCGTAGGTGGTGGTGCGGCTGGGATCCCGCCGCTCCGGTGGCACCAAGGTCAGGCCGGCCACCTGGGCCAGCTCCAACAGGGCCAGCTCTCCCGCCACCCCATATTCCGCCCACACGGGATCCCCCAACGGGCCGGTGACCCATAGGCCCTTCTTCTCTCCCCCCAGCGTCGGCAGCAGTGCCTCTAGGGTGCCCTCTCCCCCATCCGCCAAGGGGAGCGGCTCCACCTCGACTTCCGGCAGCACCTGTTGGATCCCGCGGGCCATGCTCTCTGCCGCCGCCGTGGCTGTTAGGGATCCCTTAAAACTATCCGGGCAAACCAAAATCCGCCGCGGTGGGCTGCTGAACTGGGATCCCTTTGCCTGGAAACCCGCATCCAGCATGGAACCTCCTCGGCGGCGCTAAAAGGTGGATTGCAAGCCTAGCCCTCCTCCTCTGCTGGCGAAGGCTGATCCGCGCTGGCAGGCTGGGAGGCACTGCCCAAAGATTGCTCCAGGGCTAGGCGCTGCTCCATGACCCGCAGGAAATAGCCGCCCATCATCGCGCCGGAGAGCATTTTCGCCAGGCTCTCGCGGTTGGTAATGATCTGAACCCCGAATTGATCGGAGGGCAAGCTCCCCACCAAGCTGCGGATGTTGTGGCCCAAGATCTCCAGCACTTCCGGGGAAGAGTTGCGGGCAATATCCTGAAAGACACTGGGATCCTGAGACTGCAAGTATTGCCAGAGCCGGTTGTCGGGGCTCGGAGTTTGCACTGCCTCAAAACCAGGGATGAAATTCAACGGGCTCGACATGGAGTAACCCAGCTCCACAAACACAGCAGGTGTAGCCCAAACTAGGGCGCTCGGCCTGATCCCACAGACCTTCGCCGTTCCCGCAATTTGGGCTATCCCAAAGGTAACACCCCATCCTCACCCTCTCCGGTACGGGATCCCACCCTTCTGCGGCGGCAAATGCCGTACCTGGGATCCCCTATATCAGAGACTGAAGCTGGGGCCTCAGATCAACAGCTTTCTTCCGAGGGTTCATCCGGGGGCTCTTCCTCGGCTGCGGCGGGATCCCCGACAAAAGAGGCGGGTACCACCGTTACCCCCACGATGCTGTCTTCGGGATCCAGGCGTTGCACCAGTACTCCTGTCGCCTCGCGGGATTGGGTGGGAATGGCCTTGGCCAACTGGCGCATAACAATGCCTCTCGCGGTCACCAACAGGATCTCGTCCTCGGCATTAACGATGCGCAAGGCCGCCAGTTCATCGGAGTCCTGCCGGAACTTGGTGGCGATCACCCCCTTGCCACCTCGGTTTTGCTGGCGGAAATGGTCGATGGCCGAGCGCTTGCCCCGCCCTTCTTTGGTGATCACCAGCACCCAAGGGTTGGTCAGCCTCTCCCCCTCTTGTTCGGCAGCCATCACCGACTCGGCAGAGATAATATCCATACTGACGATGTCATCGCCGGAGTTGAGGGTCATGGCCCGCACGCCCCGGGTGGCCCGTCCCAGAGGGCGCAGTTGCTCGTCATCCGCCCGGAAGCGAATGGACATGCCTTGGCGGGTTGCCATCACCACATCGTCGCTGGAGCGGGCGCGGCGTACCCAGCGCAGTTCGTCGTTTTCTTCCAGAGAGATGGCGATCAGGCCGTTGGAGCGCACATTGGCAAAGGCGCTGAGGGCCGTTTTTTTGATGTAGCCGCCGCGGGTGAGCATCACCAGATATTCGTCGTCGCTGAACTGGCTCACCGGCACCATGGACGTAACCCGCTCTTCCCGGGTGATCGGCAGCAACTGAACGATGGCACTGCCACGGGCGGTACGGCTCCCCTGGGGGATCTGGTGGGCGGGCAGGGTGTAGACTACGCCCCGATTGGTGAAAAAGAGGATGGTGTCGTGGCTGCGACAGGCAAAAAACTGTTCGATGGCATCGTCTTCTTTGATGCGGGCGCCGGCTTTGCCGCGGGTGGCTCGCCCCTGCACCTGGAACTCCTCAAGGCCCATGCGCTTGATATAGCCCTGCTCGGTTAGAAAGATAACCGTCTCCCGGTTTTCGATCAGATCGTCCGTTCCCAGCTCCCCATCCTCCAAACAGAGGCGGGAGCGGCGCGGGCTGGCAAAGCGGGCTTTGAGCTGCTGCAGCTCCTCGCTGATGATCTGCATCACCCGTTCTCGGCGGGCCAGAATATCCCGCAGGTCGGCAATTTGCCTCACCAAGTCTTCGTGCTCGGCCTGAATTTTTTCCGCTTCCAGAGCAGTCAGGCGGCGCAGTTGCATTTGCAGGATCCCGTCGGCTTGGGCTTCGCTCAGGCCCAACACCGCCTGCAATTCCTCTCGGGCTGTGGTGGTATCGGCGGCTCCCCGGATGAGGGCAATCACCCGATCCAACTGCCCCAAAGCCAAGAGATAGCCCTGCAGTAGGTGATCCCGCTCCTCGGCTTTTTGCAGCTCGTAGCGGGTGCGCCGCTCAATGACCCCCTCTCGGAAGTCCAGAAAAGCCTGTAGAGCATCCCGCAGGGTCAGGGTGCGCGGCTCGCCGTTGAGGATGGCCAGCATGTTAACCCCAAAGTTGGCCTGCAGGGGGGTTTGCTTGTAGAGGTTGTTGAGCACCACCTGGGCTTGGGCATCCCGCTTCAGCTCGATCACCACCCGCATGCCGCTGCGGTCGCTCTCGTCACGGATGTCGGCAATGCCTTCCAGTTTTTTCTCGTTGACCAGCTCGGCGATCTTCTCGATCATGGCTGCCTTGTTGGTTTGGTAGGGCAGCTCGGTGATGATGATGGCATCCCGAACCGGTCGACCCCGCTGCTCGATCGTCTCCACCCTGGCCACTCCGCGCAGGGTGATGGAGCCGCGCCCGGTGGTGTAGGCTTCGCGGATACCCTCTTGGCCCATGATCAGCGCCCCGGTGGGAAAGTCAGGAGCCGGGATCCACTGCATCAACTCCAGGCTGGTCAGGTTGGGGTTGTGGATGAGGGCGATCAGGCCGTCCACCAATTCGCCCAAGTTGTGGGGCGGGATGTTGGTGGCCATGCCCACGGCAATGCCGGAAGAGCCGTTTAAGAGCAATTGCGGGATCCGCGCCGGCAGCACCAGCGGCTCTTGCTGGGATCCGTCGTAGTTGCCCACAAAATCGACAGTGTTGGCGTCAATATCTTGGAGCAGGGCTTCTTGGGCAAAGGCGGTCAGCCGACACTCGGTGTAGCGCATGGCCGCCGGCGGGTCGTTGTCTACAGAGCCGAAGTTGCCGTGCCCATCCACCAGCCGCTCCCGCATGGAGAAATCTTGAGCCATGCGCACCAGCGCATCATAGACGGCCTGATCCCCATGGGGATGGTATTTCCCGATCACATCCCCCACCACGCGGGCACACTTGCGGAAGGGGCGATCCGCCGTCAGGCCCAACTCGTGCATGGCGTAAAGAATGCGGCGGTGCACCGGCTTCAGGCCATCCCGCGCATCTGGCAAAGCCCTCCCGACGATCACGCTCATGGCGTATTCCAGGTAGGACTGCGACATCTCCCGCTGCAGGTCGGTGGAGATGATGCGCGCCGTCGATTCGTTGTCGCTCATGGGGTTGGGTTATCGTTGAGGGATCCCAGTCGGCCTTGGCGCAGTGGGTTCATGGAAGTTTATCGAGAAGCCAACCTTGGCCGTGGCAGACTGAAGGTGATTGAATTGAGCAGAAAGCTTTTGTATTCCCAGTCTACCATTCGCCCTTTGTGAAGGCTGGCTGACTTCCAGTAGGAGAGGCTCGGTGGTTCATCGGCGGCCCTCTCTACAGCCTCATGGATCGAGATTTACAGGTGGGCCAAGCGGAGCTGATCATTACCTTGACCGGCATCGACGACACCTTTTCCCAAACCATCCATGCTCGCCACTCCTACTTGGCCGATGAGATTCTCTGGAACCACCGATTTGCCGATATTCTCCACCTGGACAGCAATGGGCATCGCTATGTGGACTACTCTCACTTTCACACAACTCTACCGGCTCAAGCCCCATGCCCTCGCTTGGAGGGGAATCCTTGAGGGAAACTATAGAAGAAAATCTATTCTCTAGCATGATCTCTATAGTAACGTTCAATGATAGGCTGCCCATAGCGTGGAGGGCTTTGGGGCATGCTGAGCCAAGCGAAAGAACAACAGTCCGGCGGCAAGAGATTTCTGGATTGGCACCGACGTCTGAGCCTAGACAACTGGCGCGGGGATCTCTTCGGCGGGTTGACGACGGCGATTGTTTCCTTGCCGATGGCCTTGGCCTTTGGGGTGGCTTCGGGGGCAGGGCCGGTGGCGGGCTTGTACGGAGCAGTATGCGTGGGCTTTTTTGCGGCTCTGTTTGGGGGTACGCCCACGCTCATCTCCGAACCCACCGGGCCGATGACTGTGATGATGACGGCGGTGGTTGCTAATGTTACAGCTCGTTACCCGGAGCAGGGGCTGGGGCCGGCCTTCACCGTGGTGATGCTGGGGGGCTTATTTCAGATCCTGTTTGGATCCCTGAAACTGGGTAAATACATCACCCTCATGCCCTACAGCGTTATTTCCGGCTTTATGTCCGGGATCGGCTGGATCATGATTTTGCTGCAGATCCCGCCGCTGCTGGGCCACGCCAGCCAGGGGGGAGTGATTGGGGCGGTGCAGAACCTGCCGACCTACCTGCTCAACCTCAAGATGCCAGAGCTGGGGCTGGGGCTGCTGACGCTTGCCATCCTTTTTGGCTATCCCAAGCCCTGGCGACGGGTGGTGCCGCCGCAGTTGGTGGCTTTGGTGTTGGGAACGCTGGTGGCCAGCTTGTTCATGGCCGATTGGGATTTGCGGCGCATTGGCCCTATCCCCACCGGTTTGCCGCAGTTGCAGTGGCCGCAGTTGCCCTTTGCTTCCCTGGCCAACTTGGTGCTGGATGGGGTGGTGCTGGGGATGCTGGGCTGCATCGACACCCTCTTAACGGCAGTCATTGCTGATAACCTCACCCGCACCCGCCACGACTCCGACCAAGAGCTGATCGGGCAGGGGATCGCTAACTTGGTGTCCGGCTTCATGGGAGGGCTGCCGGGAGCAGGGGCAACCATGGGCACGGTGGTGAATATCCAGTCGGGGGGACGTACCCCTCTGGCGGGCGTCACCCGCGCCCTCATTCTGTTGATGGTGGTGCTGTTTGCCGCTCCCCTCACGCAAGGGATCCCAATGGCGGTGCTGGCAGGGATCGCCTTTAAGGTGGGGGTGGATATCCTCGACTGGAGCTTCCTGAAGCGGGCCCACCGCCTCTCCCTCAAAGGGGCAGCCATTATGTACGGGGTGATGTTCATGACGGTGTTCGTGGATCTCATCGCCGCCGTGGGGGTAGGGGTATTTGTGGCCAATTTGCTCACCATTCAGCGTCTGAGCGAGCTGCAAGCGGAAGAGGTGAAAGCCATTACCGATGCGGACGATGCCGTAGATCTCACCCCGCGGGAAAAGGAATTGCTGCGCCAGGGCCGCGGCCAGGTGCTGTTGTTTTACTTGAGCGGCCCGATGATCTTCGGGGTTTCCCAGGCCATTTCCCGCCAATATCAGGCGGTAGCCTCCTGCCAGGCTTTGGTGGTGGACCTATCGGATGTGCCAATGCTGGGGGTTTCGGCGACCCTCTCCCTGGAAAATGCCATTCGCGAGGCCCTAGATCGCGGCAAACAGGTGTGGATTGTCGGCGCCAGAGGCCGCATCCGGCAGCGCTTGGAAAGCCTACGTTTGCCCCTGCCGGCGGAGCGGTTTGTGGAAAGCCGAGAGGCCGCTTTGGCCGAGGCCGTCGCCCACTTGGGCTTGGCGGCAAAACCCAGCCCCCTAGTTTGAGCCATCTCGACTGGCCCGAGGACAAAAGCTGTAGGCTTTTTGCAGCACCTCTATGGACTGGAAGGGTCGGATTGCCTACTTGGCAACCCTGCATCGCAAAGAGGAGGTGATTGCCCCTCTCTTGGCCGAGCATCTGGGGATCCAGGTGCAAGTGATACCTCTGGACACCGACCAACTGGGCACCTTCTCGCGGGAGCGGCCTCGGCCAGGGGATCCCATCCACACCCTACGTCTAAAGATCGAGAGAGCCCGCCAAGCTTACCCTGCCCCCTTGGTTTTGGCCAGCGAGGGATCCTTTGGCCCCCACCCCCAGATCCCTTGGATCCCTTGGAATCAGGAGTGGGTCATGCTCAGGGTTTTTGAACCCGGCGCGGAGCCCTTGGAGCTGGTCGGCTATGCAGAGAGCACCCAAACCAATTTCAGCCATCGCTGGGTGCAGAGCTGGGCAGAAGCGCTGGACTTTGCCCAAAGGGCGGGTTTTCCCCAGCACGCCCTGATCGCCCTCGACCAGCCAGAAAAGCCCCAGGTTATCCACAAAGGAATCCAAGATGAAGAGACCCTGAAGCAGGTGGTGGGGGAGCTGCTGGCTCGGCAGGGTGGCCTGCATCTGGAAACCGACATGCGGGCCCTGTACAACCCAACCCGGCTCCAGGTTATCGCAGCCGCCACCCAAAACCTAATCGCCAAAGCCCAAAGCCTGTGCCCGGCCTGCGGCACTCCTGGCTACTGGCAGATCCGCTCGGTCTCTGGACTGCCCTGCGGTCAATGTGGCGCCCCCACCCCCGTGGCCAAGGCTTGGGTATATGGCTGTGCTCGCTGTTCCCACACCCACACCGAGCCTGTGGCAGAGCCCTGGGCGGATCCCGCTCAGTGTGCCTTTTGTAATCCCTAGCTTTGTCCCAAGCTTGACGTCGAGCCCAGGCTTTCATCCCCCCAGAGGGGCTGATGTAAGAAAATAGGGATCCAACCCAGTGGATCCCTACTTAGCAACTTGGATGTCAGCGCAGGGATTTTAAGAACTAGAAAGTAAACACAGCTCGCAAAGCCCCCACGCCAATGGTTGGGTCGTTGTCTCCGGGTCTGCCGCCATTGGGGTTGCTCACAAAGTAGGCTGCCGGGGTAAGGGTGAGGTACTCGTTCACCGGGAAGCTGTAGTAGACGTCCACAACGAAGGGGCGAGTATCCCACACTCCGTCATTGTCTGTGGTCACGATTGGCTGCCCAAATACAACCCCGCCTTTGGCACCCTCCACAAAGAGGTCAGGGAAAACAAAGCCAAAGAGGAAACCATTAAAGTTTTCCTCACCCGGATCCACAGTGCCAGCCGGTACCACGTTGGGCAAGTTGTAATCCACATTGCCAGCAGTAAACCAGCCAGATACGATGACGCGGGGGGTAATCTCCCAGTTGGCAGCCACAGAAAAGGCGTTCACCTGTGCAGAGGTGGACACATTGGTTACTCTCAGAGGGCCACGGAAAAGAGCTGTACCGTTGGCCAAGAACTCAGGGCCATCGTTTGCCGTCTGCAGATAGGTACTGGCAAACTGCAGGTAAATCTCTAGATTTTCATTCGGCAGGAAGCCCAGCTCCACCGCGTGGGCACTGTCGCTACCGGTTATACCGCTGTCGCCGAAGCCCTTGCCCAAGGCTTGAGCGTTCCTGGTGCTGTAGCTGTAGGCCAAGCGCAGTTGATCGGAGAGTCGGTAGCGGAAGCCAAACAGAGCTCCACCTGGCACGTCCGCCGTGGAGTTGGGAGCGTCGGCGAAGTCGGAGAGAGCTTCGAAGGGTGTGCTGTAGTTGAATACATCGAACACACCTGAGCCAACGATACCCGTGTAGATGGTGGCTGCTCGGTTGAAAGCTGGGAATTGGTAGATCAGCTTGGCCAGGGTGAAAGTGCCACCGCCACCACCGCCAAACTCAAGGCCGGGATCCCCATCAAAGAACTCAGTCACAGCGTTGCGAGCTTGGAGACGAATGCGCAGGCGATCGCGACCCACAAAAGAAGCATCGAAGTTCAAGCGTACCCGATAGGGAAGAGTCATGTTGGCTTGGTTTTGCTCTGCTACTACCTCCCCATCAACAACTCTGTCTTCCGTGAGAGCGCTGCCTACAACAGCGGCGATGACTTGGGCATTCAACTTGGTAACCGGGTTGAAGACCTTCCCTTTCAAGTCAGTAACATCGGCTTCCAGGGCATCCACCCGCCCGCGCAGGGCTGCCAGCTCAGCAGCAAATTCCTCTTGCAAGCGCTGCAGAGTGGCCAAGTCTTCCTTGGAGACTTTGTCGGCCAAACCGGCTGCAATCAACTCATTGATGCGATCCAAGCAAGCGTTCATACCGGCGGCAAACTCAAAGCGAGTCATAGCCCGGTTGCCGCGGAAGGTGCGGTCAGGGTAGCCGGCAATACAACCGTAGCGCTCCACCAAGGATTGCAGGGCTTGGAAGGCCCAGTCGGTGGGCTGCACATCCGAAAGCTCAGAGATGGAGGTGACCGGCCCGGTAGCTTGGGCATAAGCCACTCCAGGGGTCAAGACCGCCGCTGCGCCCAGGGTGCCGGCCAGCAGCGTTTTCCAGTAGTTCGCGTGTTTCGCGGGCATGTTTCTCTCCTTGTTCTTTTCCTCACACCTTTTTGGCTGTAGGGATGTCCTCATAGAAGCGACAAACTGCCTACCTCAACAACGAGCCTGGCAATCGCGGACTCTGGGAAGACATGATACAGCCGAAGTCCACATCGTCTACCACTTTACACACTTTCTGGGCAAGACTCAATGCGAGACCCAACTGCGGTAGATGATCGAGGCTCGATATCCTCTACTCTACCTCAGGGATCCGGCTCTGGCTAGCGGGTGTATCCCAAACCAAGACAGAGCTCCTAAGCCACAAACTCTGGTGGAAATGGGCGGTACCGGACTCGAACCAGTGACATCCTGCTTGTAAGGCAGGCGCTCTACCGCTGAGCTAACCGCCCCCGAGGGATCCCAGCTCACCGAGTCTAGCATTGCCGGGAGGCTATTTCCCCATGCCCAGGCTCTGCGCCTTTTGGTAGACCTTTCCCTCGGTCAAAAGGGAGGGGGCAATGCAGATCTCCACCTGGTGCATTTCTTTGAGGTTGGCGGCGCCCAGGGTGGCCATGCTGGTGCGCAGGGCGCCCCAGAGGTTGTGGGTGCCGTCATCGAGGCGGGCGGGGCCGCACAAGATCTCTTCCAGGGTGCCGGTGGATCCCACGCGGATGCGGGTGCCGCGGGGCAAAACGGGGCTGGGGGTGGCCATGCCCCAGTGAAAGCCGCGACCGGGGGCCTCATAGGCGCGGGCCAAGGGGGATCCGATCATCACTGCATCGGCTCCACAAGCGATGGCCTTGCAAATGTCGCCACCGGTCACCAATCCCCCATCGGCAATCACAGGGACATAGGTGCCGGTTTCCGCCAAAAACTGCTCCCGTGCAGCGGCACAGTCGGCAATCGCTGTAGCCTGTGGTACCCCCACCCCCAACACGCCGCGGGAGGTACAGGCAGCGCCAGGGCCGATCCCCACCAAGACACCGGCAGCTCCGGCCTGCATCAGCTCCAAGGCAACATCGTAGGTAACGCAGTTGCCCACCACAACAGGAATGGGCATCGACCGGCAAAATCGGGCCAGATCCAGCAGTTCCATGCCTTCGGGAACCTTGTGGTGCACCGAAACCACCGTGGCCTGGACGAAAAACAGATCCCCCCCGGCTTCCGCCACCAGGGGGCCGTATTGGGCGGCGTGGGCGGGCACGCAGCTAGCGGCGGCAATGGCGCCAGCAGCTTTGATCTGGCGGATGCGTTCTTGGATTAGCTCTGGCTTCACCGGCTCGCTGTAGAGGCGCTGCATTAGGGGCACAAACTCGTCTTTGCCCACCGACGCAATCTGATCCAACACCTCATCGGGATCGGCGTAGCGGGTTTGGATGCCATCCAGGTTCAACACCCCGAAAGCTCCCAGCTCCGAGAGCAAAATGGCCATTCGCACATCCACCACGCCATCCATGGCGCTGGCGATGATGGGAATTGGCCTTTGGATCCCTCCCAGAGTGAAGTGGGTGTCCACCAGGCTGGGATCCAGCGTTCGTCTGCCTGGGGCCAGCGCGATTTCATCCAGCCCGTAAGCGCGTCTTGCCTGCCGATTGCGGCCCAGTTGCACGTCCATTTTTCCCCTGTTCTGCGGATCCCTTGTTTTTATCATGCCGCCAAGGAGGGATCCAAGGCTAGCGAGAGTTTTGTTCTTCTGGTTGGGATTTCCACCTGCGATCCCGGAGCGGGTCTCAATCAGCCTCAGAGGTTCGAGGGGGCAAGGGCGTGAAAATGTGCCCTTCTTGCAGGTTGCCGAAACTGCGGCAGCGCTCGGATCCCCAACGGAACCCGTAGAGGGCGATGTAGGCACACATCAACGCATCCACCTGATCTTCGTAGTTTTTGAGTCGACGGCCCTTGAGGGATCCCACCTTCACTTGGAGCAGCTCTTCGTGATCCTGGAGAGCCGGGTCAGCGGCAGCCAGAGAGCGCAGATGATGCTGGTAAAGTTGCCAAGCTTGTTGCCGTTCCGGCCAGGTGCGTCGAGGGCGGGCCTTGTATTTTAGGGTGCGGCTGAGGCCAAAGAGGCTGACCAAGGCGCTGTGGGGGAAGACCTCGGTCACTTGGCGGGTAAGTTTTCCTCGCTCGATGCTGGCCTGCTCCCGAAAGCCATAACTGGCTAGGGCTTGCACCAAGGCTTCCCCTCTCACCTGGCCGTTTTTTTCTAGAAGCCGGCGGTTGGCTGGGTGGGCCCCGGCTGCATAGGCGCGAAACACCCGGTTCAGTTCGGCCTCGGCCCGTCGCTGTCCGCTGAGGTTGGGGACGCGCATGGGGGCATCCACCGCCACCAAGCAGGGATCTTCGCCCGCCTGAGCTTGAATATAGTCCAGGATCTCCTCATCCGTTTGGAGAATGCGGCTATCGACCAGATGGCCTGTCAAGTTCTGCCTGCCGGGATCCCCGAGCTGGACTCGCAGCGTGGCCAGACCGGAAGGGTTGCGGGGCGACCAAGCCAGATCCAGGCCAATGCAAATCAACTGAGCCACACCGCCTTCCCCTTCTCTTCAAGTTGGACAGAATCAGAGTCGTTATCAAAAAACCAGTTTGAGGCAGTTCCCGATTGCATGGCTCCGGCGCCCTCACCCCCAGCCCCTCTCCCTCTGAGAAAAGGGGTTAGGGATCAGCATCACAAACAGTTTCGCTGCTGTCTCACGGTCGTTGGGAATGATCCCGCCGGATTGCCTGCGTCTTGATGAAAATCCACAAGAAAAGGGATCCCACCAGGGGATCCCGAAAGATTCATCCAAGATGCCTGGCCAGGAAGCGAAGTGCCCATGGGCTCTTCGGTGAGCCTCAGGGATCCACCTCGCTGTGGCGGTCAACGGATTAGTAGTCGTAGTCACTCATGCCGCTGCCGCTGCTTGCCGGCGTGTTGGTTTTGGGCTCGGGCTTGTCCACCACGATTGCTTCGGTGGTCAGCACCATCCCCGCAATGGAAGCGGCGTTTTGCAGGGCGGAACGGGTAACCTTGGCCGGGTCTACAATGCCCGCTTCGAACATATCCACGAAGGCGTCGTTCTGGGCATCGTAGCCGGTGTTGAAGGGCTTGTCTTTCACCCGCTCCAGCACAATGGAGCCGTTTTGGCCGGCGTTCTCAGCAATGCGGCGCAGCGGAGCGCCCAGAGCGCGGGCGACCAGGTTGGCCCCCACCAGTTCATCGCCGGACAGGTTGGCTTGCGCCCACTCGGTTACCACCGGGATCAGGTGTGCCAAGGTGGTACCGCCGCCGGGAACGATCCCTTCTTCTACCGCCGCTTTGGTGGCGTTGATGGCATCTTCCAGGCGCAACTTGCGGTCTTTCATCTCGGTTTCAGTGGCCGCGCCCACTTTGATCACTGCCACACCGCCGGAGAGCTTGGCCAGGCGCTCTTGCAGTTTTTCTTTGTCGTAGGTGGAGTCGGTTTCCTCAATTTGACGGCGAATTTGCTCGCAACGAGCTTTCACGGCCGCTTCGTTGCCTTCCGCCACGATGGTGGTATTGTCTTTGGTTACCGTGACGCGACGGGCAGTGCCGAAGGAATCGAGGCGAGCGTTCTCCAGCTTCAGGCCGCGCTCTTCGCTGATTACCTCACCACCGGTCAGGATGGCAATGTCTTCCAACATAGCCTTGCGGCGATCCCCGAAGCCAGGGGCTTTTACCGCTACCACGCTCAGCACACCCCGCAGCTTGTTCACCACCAGGGTAGCCAGCGCTTCTTTCTCGATGTCTTCGGCGATGATCAGCAGAGGACGACCGGCGCGGGCCACCTGCTCCAGAACCGGTACCAGGTCTTGCACCAGGGTGATCTTCTTATCGGTGATGAGGATGTAGGGGTTTTCCAGAACCGCTTCCATCCGCTCGGTATCGGTGACGAAGTAAGGGGAGATGTAGCCCTTGTCGAAGCGCATCCCTTCCGTCACTTCCAGCTCGGTGGTCATGGACTTGCCTTCTTCCAGGGAGATCACCCCTTCGCGGCCCACCTTGTCCATGGCCTCGGCAATCATACGGCCCACTTCTTCATCGTTACCGGCGGAAATGGCCGCCACCTGGGCAATGGCTTTGGAATCTTCGACCGGGCGGGCATGTTCGGCGATTTTGTCTACCAAAAACTTCACCGCCTTGTCGATCCCCCGCTTTAGGGCAATCGGGTTGGCGCCGGCAGCCACGTTTTTCAGACCTTCTTTCACCATGGCGTGAGCCAAGACCGTGGCCGTGGTGGTGCCATCCCCAGCCGTGTCATTGGTCTTGGAAGCCGCCTGCCGGATCAAGGAAACGCCTGTGTTCTCAATGTGGTCTTCCAGCTCGATTTCTTTGGCAATGGTTACCCCGTCGTTGATGATTTGGGGGGCGCCAAACTTCTTCTCCAGCACGACGTTGCGCCCTTTGGGACCCAGGGTAACGGCTACGGCTTCTGCCAAAATATCCATGCCGTGCTCTAGAGCGCGGCGGGCTTCTTCACTGAAGATGATTGATTTGGCCATAGTCAACCTCTCCGATGCAAATGCAGGTAAGGGTGAAACAGAGTCTCAAGGATTCAATCGTTCGTTGAACTGCTGCTGAATCACTGACCATTACTGAACAATGGCGAGAATGTCCCGCTCGGCCAACAGCACATATTCATCGCTGCCCAGCTTGACTTCGGTTCCGGCATACTTGGAGTAGAGCACTTTGTCGCCGGCTTTCAGTTCCATCGGGATCAGCTTGCCCTCGTCGTTGCGCTTGCCAGGGCCAACAGCAACCACTTCCCCCACCTGGGGCTTTTCCTTGGCAGTGTCCGGCAAGAAGATCCCACCTGCGGTTTTCTCGTCCTGCTGAGCGATTTTGACCAGCACGCGGTCGCCCAGCGGCTTCAGGGTAGAGACGTTAAGAGCCACTGCAGCCATGACGAATGTCCTCCGTGATCCTAACGAATTTCCATTAATTCCGCTTCCCGAGGGGAAGCGACTTAGCACTCTCGACTTACGAGTGCTAGTTTATCAGCCAACTTTCTGGCCTGACAATAGCCTTTGTCAGCGGGATCCCGCTTTTGGCAGGTGCGGTCGGGGTGCGGATCCCCCTACTTTTGGTGCCGGTGTGGGATCATGGCCTGAGTTGGGCTGGGTTGAGAACGTGCGGATCCCGTTTTTTCAGGTGGATGCATTTACGGCGGTGCCTTTCGGCGGCAATCCGGCAGCGGTGTGTCTGCTGCCCCAGGAGTTGCCAGAGGCGCTGATGCAAGCCATTGCCGCAGAGAACAATGTATCGGAGACGGCTTTTTTACTGCCTCAGGGATCCCAGGGCGAGGTTCCCCACTATGGGCTGCGCTGGTTTACGCCGACGACGGAGGTGGATCTCTGTGGCCACGCCACCTTGGCTGGTGCCCATGTGCTGTTCACCGAGGTGCATCCTGAGGCGGAGAGGGTAGCCTTTTCCACCCGCAGTGGCCTGTTGCAGGTGCGGCGGCAAGGGGATCGCCTGGCCATGGATTTTCCTGCTCAAACTCCGGAACCTTGGCCAGAAGCCAAGGAGCAGGTGGCAGCGGCTTTGGGGATCCCACCTGTGGAGCTGTACCGCGGGGGTATGGGGGTGGCGGTGCTGGCTTCGGCGGGACAGGTGCAGCAGGTGCAACCGGATCTGGCCCAGGTTCAAGCACTCCCCGTTCCGGGGTTGATCGTCACAGCCTCTGGGGCGGCTCTGGGGAATGGGCCGGATTTTGTCTGCCGCGTTTTTGCCCCTCGGCTGGGGATCCCGGAAGATCCAGTGACGGGATCCGCCCAGTGTCTTTTGATGCCCTATTGGGCCAAACGCCTGGGTCGCTCTGAGTTACAGGCCCACCAGCTATCCAGCCGCGGCGGGGAGCTCTGGTGTCGCGATCTCGGCTCTCGCGTGGAGATTGCCGGGCAGGCTGTGCAGGTGATCAGAGGAGAGCTGAGGCTACCTTAGAACCCTACCGAACAAAAAACACCTCGGATACCTCCGAGGTGCAGGCCAGGAAAGAGCTTGAGCTAGCCAAGGATTTCGGCGGCTTGAATGAGCTCCACCTGCTTTTTCTTGAGCACCAATAAGAGCTGGGCAATCGTAACGGCTGCCAGGAAAGCCACCAGCCATTTCACCCGCTCCGGGCTTTGCAGCACCAGATCCCGCTCCACCTGGCCAAAGCCGCCCACATTGGGATTGTTGGTGACGGGATCCCCTTCTTTGACGCTGTCGCCAACGGCAACCACCAGCTCCGGCCCAGGTGGCACCACCAGGTTGTGGATCCCACTTTCGCTCTCGAAGCTGAGAACCCGCGTGCCTGGCAGCTCATATTCCGGGGGCACCAGGCTGGCCAATTCAGCCGGTAGATCGCTGATATCGGAGTCGAGGGTGGCAATGTTGACCAGACGCCCCGTGGCTGGGGCGCGGAAGACGTTGTTGTTGCTGAGGCTGCCGTCGGGGTTGAGCTGACCGCGACCCCGGTTGGCCCCAATGTAAACGCGATACTTCATGAAGGCCACCGAGGGATCCTCTTTCGGGTCAGGGGCCACCACTGGAAAGACGATTTCTTGATGCTGCTCGCCCGGCAAAGGCCCGACCAGGAGGATGTTGGGCTTCGCGTCGCTGTAGGGGGTGATGTAGGTCTCGGCAGTTTCTTGCCGTTGTTCCTCGGTCATCTCGGCTTCGGTGGCTAAACGGAAGCCCTCCGGCAAGACCACCACCGCACCCACGTTCAACCCACCCTTGCTGCCGTCTGACAGCACCTGCTGTTTGCTCAGGTCATAGGGGATCCCAACTTTGATGGTGAACACCTGGCCGGGGGTGACGGCCTGGGGCACCTCGGCGCGAGTGGGCATGGCGTTCAGGTGGCAGTTGGCACAGACAATTTTTCCAGTCGCCTCGCGGGGGTTGTCGTAGGCCATCTGGGCATAGTAGGGGTAGGCTGCCGCCGGACGTGCCCCCATCCCCAGCAGCAGCAGCGCGCAGAAGACCAAGCCAATTCGCTTCATAACTCTCAGCTCAGAATGGATTTCAATCACAGCTTTAGGACACAGTCTTGAAATAGCCATCTCGACGACTTGCCCCAAATCGTTCGGCAAAAGCCGGCACAGCCAGCGGGATCCCTTGCCCTTTAGGTTTCCCGGAAATCGGGGCCTTGCCAAGGGCTGAAGCGGACGTTGTCGCCATCCACAGTGGCGCTCACCAGCTCCAGCGAGCGGGGAGCCGGTCCCCGGATCACCTTGCCATTGGCCGCATACTGGGATCCGTGGCAAGGGCACTTAAACAAGTTTTCCCCCACATTCCAGGGCACCACGCAACCGAGGTGGGTACAAACCGCGTTGAGGCCATAGTTGGCCACCGCCCCGTTGTCGATCACGATGTAGGTGGGATCCCCCTTCAAACCTTGGGCCAGCACCCGATCCGTAGCGGCATGGGTGGCCAACAGTTCACTGACGCTGATGGGCTTGCCGAGGGCGTCCTGAGCTATGAGGCCCTCACCCCCTCCACCGGCAGAGGGCGGAATAAAGTACTTCACCACCGGGTAGAGGGCGCCCACCACCACGACTCCCACAGAGCCGCTGAGCAGGGCATTGAGAAGAACCCGCCGGCTCATGGGGGGCGCTTCAAAGTTGCTAACCGCTTCCGTCATAATGGCAAATGCAGACCTGAGAAGTTTTAACGTTCGTTGACAAGCGACATCATCCTAACCGACCCCTCTGGCCAATATCGTTAAGAAATGCAACGCTGTAAGAGGCCGTGGCCTTCCTTCCCAAGGTGAGCGGCCCACCCAGCGCGATTGGAGCCAGATCCAAGCCAGCCTCAGACAAGTCTGATGAAGGGATCCGACTTTCAAGCTTTGTTGCGCGAGAAGTGGGGCTGTTCCTACGACGTACAGTTGCGCCGTATCCAGCAGAAGGTGGTGCTGCTGGTGATGTGGCGCTACCTGGAGCAGCCCTCCTTTCCCTTGAGCGAGGCGGAGTATCTGGCCCACTTGGAGAGAGTGCTGGCCCATTTGCAGGCTTGGGGGGTGTGGGAATCGGTGCGCCGGGAGATCGAGTCCACCCGTCAGAGACCTCGTATGGGCAAGGCGGTGGCCATTCCTCTGGATTTGCAGAAGGTGGGGGAGCGGGTCTCGGAGTGGTTGCTGTGAGTTCTCCGGGGGAGAAAAAAGTCCAAGCAAACCCAAGCGCCGGATTCTCCGGCTGGGCAAGAAACTCGAATGGGTCTCAGCTCAAACGGCAGACCGGGAGTTTGCCCAACGGCCATGACCTCTCTAGAGGGGACGCGGCTTGCGCACTTGTTCGGTTTCCGGGTACTCCTGCTGCGCTTCGGATTCCAAAAGTTGGCGGAATGCCGGCTCGTCCAGACGGTAGTCCCGCTGCTCGATCAAATCCCGGTCGGTTGAGTAAATGGTGTCCGACTCTTGCACAACTTCTTGACGGCGGAAGCGGCGGGCAAAGTTGAGTTTGCGCAGCAGCGCCTCTGTGGGATGCTGCAGATGCTCTCGCCAAAGCTGCCGGACACGATTGCGACGCTCCACTCCCTGGTTACGGATTTGCAAGGCTAGCCAGCGAACGGCGGGCACCGCCAAAAACAGCGTGCCGTAGAGGAAGAGGAAGCCGATCAACGGGTAGATGAAGGCCAAAAAAGCATTGCTGCCGGCTGCCGCTGCCACCTCCTCCCGTGCCCCATAGAGAATGGCGGCCAGAAAGAAATTGAGAACTCCCAAGCCTCCTGCCAGGGTCAGTTGACCAGGCGTGGCCCGGCTGAACACCCAAGGTTTCTCCTGCAACACCTCAGGGATCCCCTTGGGCTTGCGCTCTGAGGCGGCCACCTGCAGCTCTGGGAAGCGGTAGACAATGTCCCCATCCTCGCTGACCTCCGGCTGGCCGTCGAACTTGAGCAAAATGGGCAGCATGTAATCTTCGTATTCCAAGGCCGGGGATCCCGGCTCCACATCCAGGTAGGGCAACACCTGTTCCGCTGCGATCACCCCCCCATTGGCACGAATCAGTTGGCCAATGAGGGCATAGCGCTCCTCCTCCAGGTTGGCATTGGGATCCCCGTCCCCAAAGAGGAAGCTGTACACCGCTTCCAGGAAGTTCAGCTCGGATTTTTGCGGCTGGCGGGGGCGCGTCCGACCGGAGTAGCTCCCATAGTAGGGGTAAGGATCCCAGAAGGGGTTGCCGATCCAAAGGTTGGGGAAGTAATAAAACCCTATCCCCCGCGATCGGCTGCGATTGTCCTGCTCGCGGCTACTGGCCATCTGCAAGGCAATCAACGCCAGGACGATCAAGACAATTGACACCACCAGCAGAATGCCAAAGGAGATGCGCAACCCATAGAGGAAGCCCCCCCACAACCGGCGACGCAGGGCTGCTAGCCGATCCTGCTGCTCCTTGCGCTTGAGAATGCTGCGAAAATCCGGTGGAAAAACGTAGGTAATCTCCCCCTGCCGGGAAACCTGGAGATGCCCCTCCGCCTTTTGGGCCAAATTCAGCAGCTCTTGTTTGGCCTCGTGTAGAGCCAAGCCCGTGCTGGATGCAATATCTCCCAGCGTGACCCGCAGGCCCAACTGCTCCACTGCATCCATCACCAATGTTTGTGTAGCCACTCTTAACCTCCGCTTTCTGCCCCAATTGCCGAGGAGCCTGTCGGGATCCCTAGGACGCAGATCCGCTCCCCTGAGCTAGACCTAGCGTCTCCTCTATTCCCAGTATCTCCCCTTAACCTCGCAGCGACGAGAATCGTTGTAGATCTCACTTCCAGAACGGTTGTACCCGCCTCTAGGGCAGCCAAGCCATCACGGCCAGCAGGGTCGAGAGGATCCCGATCAACACCCAGATGAGGGGCTTAGTGTCCAACGGGGGATCCGCTGCCCGGCGGCTGAGGGGATCCCCAGATCTTGGGGAAGGGCCTTTGCGTTGGGAGCGCCCATAGGCCAAGCGGTACTCTGGGGGATCAGCTTCCTCCAGCCGGCTGAGATCGGGAATTTCGCTCAACCACTCCGCCGAACGTCGCAGACGAGGGGCTTGCCAGATGCCCAAGACATAGCGAGCCTGCTGGGCGACTTCTGGATCTGGGTTGCGCAGCAAGGTTTGAACCAACAGGATGGCCTCCTGCGTTTCGCCAAGGGCCTCTTGGGCCAGGGCCTGCCAGAGCCGTAGCTTACCCGACTGCGGATAGCGGCTTTGGGCCTGCCTAACCTGCTCTAGCGCCTGCCGATATTGTCCTCGCTCGAACCTCGACTGGATCAGGGCCAAGTGCTGAGACAATCTCAAGTCTTCGGGAAGCGTCATGCTCAGGATCCGCAGGTTAGCTAGACCGCCGGGAAGCCCCGTCCTCTATGCATCAGCATGAGTGCGGGAGTAGGTCACGTCAGCTTCTGTTCTACCCCAAACCCCACCAGCAACAGCTCCTGCAAAGGCCGACCCTGAGGGGGACGCTGGTAGGTGAGGATCTGCCGCAGGCGCAGGCGCGGATTCAGTAGAGTGATGGTATCTACGGCAACCACACGAGTGTAGGTGGTGGTCATCACCAGTTGCAGGGATCCGGGATCAAACCGGAAAGTCGCCACCATCGGGCGATCTTCCTCATAGGCCCGATCCCGCAGGTAGTCTCCCTGCAGCCCCAAGGGGGTTTCCTGCCGAGGGACGAACAGCATGTTCAGCTCTTGCCCGGCCTCCTCACCCTTTTCGGAAACCGTCTCAAAAGCCAAGTGAAAGCCCAGAAAACCATCCACGTTGTGGTTGGGGTAGTTGTTGTCGGCGAGCACCTTGTGCTTGAGCTCAGGGGTGAGGGTGCGAATGGTGAACTCGGTGCGGGAGCGCTCCACCTCGCCACGGTCTAGGTAATGGTAGGTGCGCTCTGTGCGCCAAGCTCCAATGCAGCAGTTGAAAAAGTGGTGAAATTGCTGGATAGCGTTCATGCGGGCGGGAGCGGACAGAGTCAGAGATCAGCGCTGGACGGGAAACCCTGCTTTCGATCCTAAAACGAATCGAAAACAACCAGGAATCCAAATCCTGAATGCCAACGATTGAGTTCTACCGTGGGATCCCCTTCCTCACGGGCTTTTGGCCACCCGGATCCCTTGGAGCTGCCCCAACAACTCCAGGGCTCGCTGGAGCTGGATGTCCTCCGGCCCGGCCAAGGTTTCCGCCGTCAGAGGAAGGGATCCCTCCGCCACCACCACATCGGGCTGGATCCCCTGGCGATGAATGTCGTGGCCGCTGGGGGTGAGGTACTTGGCCGTGGTCACCGCCAGCCCCGATCCATCCGCCAGCTCCAGCAGGGATTGAATCAGACCCTTGCCAAAGGTGCGCGTTCCCACCAGTTGAGCTCGCCCACTGTCCTGAAGTGCCCCGGCCAACACTTCACTAGCACTGGCGCTGCCCTGGTTCACCAAGACCACCAGCGGTGCCTCTGTGAGCACCTCGCCGGTGGCGGGAATGCTGTCCTGAATGCCGTGGCGATCCGTCACCAGCACAATGTCGCCCTTGGGGATCCAGAAGCGGGCGATCTCAATGGCCGCCTGCAAGAGTCCCCCCGGATTGTTGCGCAAATCGAGAATGTAGCCCCGCACCCCTTGAGCTTCTGCGGCCCGAATGGCTTGGCGGACTTGAGCGGCAGCATTGCCGTTGAACTGGCTGAGGCGAATGTAGGCCACCGATCCCTGAGGCAGCTCAAAAAAACGGGTGCGCACGGGGTTGATGGTGATCGATTGGCGCACCAGCTCCACCTCCCAAATGCGATCCTGCCGCTTCAGCTTCAAGGTAACCGGCGTGCCACTGCGCCCCCGCATCCGCTCGGCCACTTCGTCCAGACTCAACCCCGCCACCGGCACCCGATCCACCGCCAAAATCTCATCCTGAGGTTGGATCCCGGCCTGCTCGGCAGGAGTGCCCTCCATGGGGGCAATCACCCGCACAGCGCCTTGCTCGTCGATGGCAATCTGCAAGCCGACACCACTCAGCTCGCCGGCTGTAGAGGTCTGCAGGCTGAGGTAGTGCTCTCTGTCCAGAAAGCGGGTAAAGGGATCCCCCAGAGTGGCCAACATCTCCTCGATGGCCTGGTAAGTCTGCTTGCGCTCCTTCAGGGGCCGGGAGAGAAACCGCTGCCGCACCTGCCACCAGTTTTGCCCGTTAAACCCCGGATCCACGTAGGCCCGATCCACGTAGGCCCAAGCCTGCGCCAGCAGTTGCTGCTCTTCTCCCCAACGGCTGGCCTGCACCGGACAGGGGCCTATGGCCAAACTCGCCCAGAGCAAACACCCAAGCAAGACAAGGCGGATCCCCCACCCTCTCCAAAGGATCCCTGTGTATCTCGGCTTCTGCACAACCATCGATCCCAAAAAACATTAAGAAACATGAACAAAACGCAATATCAAAAGCTCGTCTGGCCTACTGGAATCAAGATCTTGGTTCCCAAGCTGAGCCCGGCGCCAGGATAGTGTTAAAAGATTGTGTTACATTGCTGAGGAGAGTGGGCTTGCCCCGCCCTCGAGAGCCAACTTCAAAAAATGCAGACATTATGAGCAAAGTTTACGACTGGTTGGACGAGCGGCTGGAGATTACGCCTTTCGTCGACGACGCAACGGGAAAATTCATTCCGCCTCACGTTAACATCTTCTACTGCCTCGGCGGGGTGACGCTGGTGTGCTTCTTAATTCAGTTTGCCACCGGCTTCGCCATGACGTTTTACTATCGTCCGACGGTGGCCGAGGCCTTTGAATCGGTGAACTACATCATGACCCAGGTGAACTTCGGCTGGCTGTTGCGCTCCATCCACCGTTGGAGCGCCTCCATGATGGTGCTGATGATGATCCTACACACCTTCCGGGTCTATCTGACAGGGGGATTCAAAAAGCCCCGTGAGCTGACCTGGGTAACCGGCGTGATCTTGGCGGTGCTGACCGTCTCCTTTGGCGTTACCGGCTACTCCCTGCCCTGGGATCAGGTGGGCTACTGGGCGGTCAAGATCGTCTCAGGTGTGCCCAGTGCCATTCCGGTGGTGGGCGACTTGTTGGTGCAACTGATCCGGGGTGGCGAAGCGGTTGGTCAAGCTACCCTGACTCGCTTCTACAGCTTGCACACTTTCGTGCTACCCTGGCTGACCGCAGTCTTTATGACCATGCACTTTTTGATGATCCGCCGCCAAGGCATTTCTGGGCCTTTGTGAGCAAGGTTTGACTCCCAGACGCCTTTGACTTTCCTGGTAACTGGGATCTTTACCTGCCACTTTTTCAGAACTTTTGTCCCTAGATAAGGAGAACTCCCATGGCCGTTTCAAAACAGGTGATAGCGACCGAGGCCATTACCCGCAAGGTTGACCTAGACAATCCCAAAGTTGTAGCCAAGCTGAAGAAAAACATGGGCCACATGACCTATGGCGAGCCTGCGTGGCCCAACGACTTGCTCTTTATGTTTCCGGTGGTGATCTTGGGCACTATTGGGGTGATTGTCGGCCTGTCGGTTATGGATCCGGCAGGTGTAGGGGAGCCGGCGGATCCCTTTGCTACGCCTCTGGAAATTCTGCCGGAATGGTATCTCTACCCCGCCTTCCACATCCTGCGGATTGCTCCCAACAAGCTGTTGGGAATTGCTCTGATGTCTGCCATTCCTGTGGGTCTCTTGTTTGTGCCCTTCATCGAAAACGTCAACAAGTTCCAAAACCCCTTGCGCCGCCCAGTGGCGACAACGGTGTTCCTGATCGGCACCTTGGTCACCCTCTACCTGGGCATAGGTGCCACCTTGCCCTTGGATAAGTGGGTCACCTTGGGCTTGTTCTAAAAGAACATCTGGGACTCCCGCTTGATGGGTTGATCGTCATCATCACCATCAGAATCACCATCAGAGTGCAGCAGGTTGGTGGCCGGGCTGCACTTTGTTATTTGGAGAGCTTTTTAGAGGAGTTGTCTGCAAACCTGTGTGCCAAGGGATGAGCCAGCCCGCCGAAATGGTAGTATCTCTACGCCCTCATCTTCAGCTTGACCGCTCATGAGCACTTCTTCTTCAACTGCTCGAACCTATCGGATCACAGCCCTTGCCGGAGATGGCATCGGCCCCGAAATCATGCGGGTGGGACGAGCCGTTTTGGATGCAGTTGCCCGGCAGATGGGATTTGCTCTCCAGTGGCAAGAGGGCCTAATCGGCGGGGCTGCCTACGACCAGACTGGGGATCCCTTGCCGGCAGAAACCCTGAAAATGGCTCAAGAGAGCGATGCCGTTTATCTGGCTGCTGTCGGCGACTTCAAGTATGACGCTCTGCCTCCTGAGAAACGCCCGGAGCGGGCCTTGTTGGGCTTGAGGGCGGGGCTGGGGCTGTTTGCCAACTTGCGCCCGGTAAAAGTCTTCCCTCAACTGGTGGGGGCTTCCTCCCTGAAGCCAGAGGTGATCTCGGGGATCGACCTGGTGGTAGTGCGGGAGCTGACGGGGGGCATTTACTTCGGCCAACCTAAGGGAATCTTCACGGATGCCCAGGGATCCCGGCGCGGCGTGAACACCATGGTCTATAGCGAAGCTGAGGTGGATCGGATTGCCCGAGTTGCCTTTGAGCTGGCCCGCAAACGCCGGCGCAAGCTCTGCTCGGTGGACAAAGCCAACGTTCTCGAGGTGTCGCAACTGTGGCGGGAGCGGGTCAATGTCATTGCGGCTGAGTACCCGGAGGTGGAACTTTCCCACCTGTACATCGACAATGCCGCCATGCAGTTGGTGCGCTGGCCCAAGCAGTTCGACGTCATCCTCACGGGCAATCTCTTCGGCGATATCCTCTCCGATGAAGCGGCCATGCTGACCGGCTCTATTGGTATGCTGCCCTCTGCCTCTCCGGGATCCTCTGGCCCCGGCCTATACGAGCCGGTACATGGGTCGGCTCCCGACATTGCCGGACAAGACAAAGCCAACCCCATTGCCCAGGTGCTCTCCGGCGCCCTGATGCTCCGCTACTCCCTGGATCAGCCGCAAGCTGCCGACCGCATCGAACAGGCGGTAGAAGCCGTTTTGGCGCAAGGGTACCGCACCCCAGACCTCTACTCTGAGGGAATGACTTTAGTGGGTTGCCAGGAAATGGGAGAAAAGTTGGTGGCAGCCCTGTCCCAGCAGCAGGCGCAATAGCCTTTTTCGGGGCCACAGGCTACAGCCAAGGCAGACGTGCGGCGATTTCCAAGCAATTTCCAATTGTGGGGATCCTTGGAGCTACGCCCAACCGGCTTCAGGGAGAAGGTCGACCTCCTCGGTGGTTTTAATGGCCTCTTCCGGTCGAGGTGTGGCTTCTTGGCAGCGCTCCATGGCTTGAAGAAGCAGGGCTTCCCCTTCCTGCACCGTCTCAATGCGACAGAGGAGAGCACGGAATTGAGAGGCTCCGGCAAAGTCTTTGATGTACCAAGTCATGTGCTTGCGGGCCTGACGGATGCCACGTTCTCCCTTGTACTCCCAGAGACCGCGCAGATGCTCTAAGGCCATTTGAATCCGCTCCAGGGGAGTGGGGGCCGGTCTTTCTTGACCGGTTTTCAGGAAGTGATCGATTTCCCCCACCAGAAAGGGATAGCCCATGGTGCCGCGGGAGCACATCACCCCATCGGCTCCGGTTTCCTCCAAACACTTCACCGCTGCGGCTGTCGAGAAAATATCCCCATTGGCGATGACGGGAATGCGCAGGTGCTGTTTGACGCGGCGGATCCAGTCCCAGCGGGCTTTGCCGTTGAAGCCTTGGGCGCGTGTTCGGGCATGCAGGGTGAGCAGTTGCGCCCCTGCCTCCTGCAGACGGTGGGCAAAATCCAAAATGTTGATCTCCTGATCTGACCAGCCCAGGCGCGTTTTCACGGTTACGGGCACCTCCACTGCGTTGGCCACCGCCTCCACAATTCGCGCTGCCGTGTCGGGATCGCGAAGCAGAGAAGAGCCGCCGCCGTTTTTGGTAATCTTGTTCACCGGGCAGCCCATGTTGATGTCCACCAAGGTCGCCCCTTCGTCCACAGCCATGCGGGCTGCTTCCGCCAGAAAGTCGGGCCGACAATCAAACAGTTGGATGCCAATAGGCTGCTCCCCCTCGCCGACCTCCATGATGCGGGGCAACTGGCGGGCATAGCGCAAGCCGGTCGCGCTGACCATTTCCGTGTAAACCAAGCTGTGGGGGGCAAAACGGCGCACCAGCCCTCGAAAGACTTGGTCGGTTACCCCTGACAGCGGCGCCTGAAAAACGCGGCTCAAAACTTTTACCCCGCCGATATTGAGGGGCTGGGACAAGCGGGCTTGGAGTTCCGGCGAAAGCTGCAGGCCCATCGGGATCCGGAGAAAGCTATCCCTCTTTGTTGACAAAGTAAAGAAGACCCATGATGCGCGCTCGTTTGATCGCGGCAGTGAGCTCCCGCTGTTGTTTGGCAGTCAGGCCGGTGATGCGGCGGGGCAAGATCTTGCCACGCTCGGTAACAAATTTCTTGAGCAGCTCCACATCGGTGTACCTAATGGGCTCTCCCGGCTTGATGGGAGACAGGCGGCGGCGAGCGTAAACCATAGGTCAGGAGAACGGCGAAACGGCTTGAACTACTTAATCTCTTTGTGGACGGTGTGGCGGTTGCAGTGGGGGCAGAATTTCTTCAGCTCTAAGCGGGCTGTTGTGTTGCGGCGGTTTTTGGTGGTGGTGTAGCGGTTCACACCTGGAGAACGTTTGTTGACGTTGGTGCGGCACTCGGTGCACTCCAGGGTGATGATGATGCGGGCACCCTTTGCTTTAGCCATGACGGATCCCAAGACGAAGGTAAACGGCAATGAGGAAACTGCAATCCCAGATCCTGAGGCTGGAGATGGGGGTTTACCTCGATAAGCGCGATCACCAATTATCCAACTTTTCCTTGACGGAATCAACCCAAGTTTTCACTTGCTTGCCCGTTTGTTGCCGTAGGCTACGGGCGTTGCGATCCACATCTTTGCTCAGGCGCTGCAACTGCTTGGACAGATCCCGCACGGCGTCATTGCGCTGGGCTTGGCGCAGCAGGTCGCGAGCAGCCGATTTGACGTCGTCAGCAGCGTCCCCCTCTAGGATGTCCTGCAAAAACCGCAAGACTTTTTCATCCAGGTGGTAGCCCCGCTCCGCTTCCACCACTAGGGTACGTCCGGCGCGGTCGTGAATGGTTTGGCGTTTTTCCTTGTCGAAGACGGCAAACAGCCCATCCGCAGCCAGAGGCACCAGCAGGGCCTCCGTGAGCACAAAGAGGGAGAGCACCCCCTCTCGAGCCAGAGAACGAACCAGGTGCGGCGAGGCTTCAGTCTCGGGATCCAGGGTTTTGATGTTCAGCAGCCATTTGCCGAGGCTTTGGCCCTCAGGACGGGATTGGAAATAGCCGCGGTTCACCAGCCAGGTGGCGAAGAAGGCGAGATAGCCGGTCATGTCCACGGCGCCTGCATTGGCCCCTACCAGAGCAGCCAAGCCTTGGGCTAGGTAGGAGATCCCCAGCCCCAGCCCAAAGTCGAGGGCAAAGGCCCCAATTCGTTTGCTCCAGGGAGCCAATTTCGGCAGGGTTTCCCCCTCAGCAGCCGTTTGCGGGGCTGGCCGCTCGGCTTGAACCGGGGGCAGAGAAGTGGCAGGGGGCAAAGCGCTGAAGGTTCGCCACTCGCCAGCACTTTGATCCAGTTGTTCGGTTTTGGGCCGCTCTGGAAATTGGGGGCGTTCGGGGTAGGGTCTGGGATCCGTCATTGCCGGTTGAGACAGTCAGTTCTACCATTCTAGCGAGGCAAGCCCACACCCACCGGCAGAGGGGACGGGCTGCGACGGGGGATCTCGTAGGTCAGCCGATCGCGGGCCAGCAGGGTATTGGGAAAAATGGCCTGAGCTTCTGCCAGCAGGTCTTCCAAGGTAATGGGGGCTTCTGGGGTGTAGCGGGGGCTGAAGTGGGTGAGGATTAGGGCTTGAGCTTTGGCTTCGGCAGCCACTTGGGCGGCCATGGCGGCGGTGGAATGCTTGGAGCGGCGGGCCAGCTCTAAGTCAGCCTGGGCGTAAGTGGCCTCGTGGATCACCAAGTCGGCAGCCCGGGAGAGATCGACGGCGTTGCGGCAGAAAATGGTGTCGGTGCAGTAGGAAAATTTGCGGCCCGGAATGGGATCCCCGACATAATCCCGTCCGTGAAAGCAGCGGCCCTGCCAGATGATGGATTGGCCGGCCTTGAGCTGCCCATACAGAGGGCCAAAGGGGATCCCATCGGCTTGGGCTTTGGCCACATTAAAGCTGCCTGGCCGATCCTGTTCCACCACGCGGTAGCCGAAGGCGGGCACCCGGTGATCCAAGGGCGCGCAGAAGACGGAGTATTCCGGCTCTTGCAGGATGAGACCGGTTTCGACGGTGTGAACGCGGAAGCCGTAGGGGATGCGCGTCTCGCTGTAGCGCAACACGGCCTTCAGGTACTCTTCCAGGCCCGGCGGGCCGTAGATATCGATGTGCTCAGGGGTGCTGCCCAAGCCACAGGAGGCCAACAGCCCCGGCAGGCCGTAGATGTGATCCCCGTGCATGTGGGTGATAAAAATGCGGCGCAACTGGCTGGGGCGCAGCTCATCTAGGCGCAGCAACTGGTGCTGGGTGCCCTCGCCGCAATCGAACAGCCACCATTCCGACCGCTGGGGAAACTGCACCGCCACCCCGGAGACATTGCGCTGGCGGGTGGGCATGCCGGAGCTGGTGCCCAAAAAGGTGATCCGAATGGCATTGGGATCTGTCACAGGGGCAAGACCTCAGGGATTGGGATCCCTAGCTTACCAATTGCTGATACATTTACGCTGAACACTGCTGAACATCACTGTTCAACTATGCAGCGATAGCATTCTGTTTGTTTCCAACCA
>NZ_JANSIF010000024.1:0-41799 GCF_047461935.1 Synechococcus sp. R55.4
TGGTAGTAATCCGTACTGAACATATTATACATTATTTTCAGTATAGTTGAGCTTATTATTGACTAGAGTCATGCTCTTGCTCCGGCAGAGTGTCAGTTCCTGCTGATGCGACCAGCCCTCTAAACCTCAGTCGGGATCCCTGGGATCTCGCTGCTGTGAGTGCTGCGCAAGACGGGAAGCGTCATCATCTGTCCCAGGCGTGAAACGGTGAGCTCCGCCGCCGGAATGGGCTCCGAGACCTGTCCGCCGCTGAACACCATCACCCGGTTGCTGTACAGCAGGATCTCGTCCAAATCTGTAGAGGCAAAAAGAATAGCTGTACCCGTTTGGGTGCGTTCTAGCAATTGCCCCCAGACCCACAGCGCCGACTCGATGTCCAACCCTCGCGTTGGGTGCTCCATCAGCAAAAGACTCAGGGGTGTGGGCAAGAGAGCCAACTGGCTGCGCTGCTGGTTGCCCCCCGAGAGTTGCTCCACCCGGCTGTAGGGGTGACCCCGAATGCTGAAGTGTTCGATGGCCGCTTGGGTCTGCTGACGGGCCAGAGCCCAGTTGATCCAGGGATCCTGCTGCTGGAGGGCAAAATGCTCCTGCAACGTTAGGCCGGGGATCAGCCCTTCCCGCAGCCGATCCGCCGGAGAAAACCCCACCCCACAGCGCAGGTAGTCGACGTAAGGACGGCCTGTCATCTCCTGCCCCCTCAACAAGATCTGGCCCCGCCTGGGCGGCAACAACCCTGCACAGGTGAGAAGGAAAGAGCGTTGCCCACTGCCCTCCAAACCAGCCAACCCAATCACTTCCCCCGGCTGCACCGCCAGATCTGGCAAAGCCAAGGCAAACGGCTCATGCCGCACCACCAGGGAGCGCAACTCCAACAGGGGATCCGCCCTCCTTTGCGGAGAATGGGGCCGAGCCGGGGGTGCCAACTCCCGCCCGAACATCCAATCGATCAACCGCTGTTCCAGCAGGGCAATGTCCTCACCTCTAACAGGCAGCTCCCCCACCACCTCCCCCTGCCGCATCACCGTCACCCGATCGCAAAGGCACTCCACATCGGCCAGCTTGTGGGAGACGAAGATCACCGATTTGCCCTGCTCCGCCAACCTTCTCAGAGCCGCGAACAAAAGATCTTTTTGCGCTGCAGAAATGCCCGTCGTCGGCTCATCCAAAATCAAGGTGTTGATCCCCAGGGAAAGCAACCGCAGCATTTCCAGTTGTTGCCGTTCCCCCACCGTCAAGCTGCCGATGGCTCCATCGGGGTTGAGGTTGAAACCAAACTCTTCACAGGCTTTCTCAAGACGTTTCCGGCTTTCTCGCAGCCCCAAACCCAAGCGCCCTCGTTGCCCGGCAATAAAGTTTTCCAGCACCGTCAGAGAAGGAAAATCCAAGGGATCCTGGTGCAACATGCCAATGCCCAGGCGAATGGCCGCTGCAGGGCTGTCGATGCGAACCGGTTGCCCATCGATCCAAATCTCCCCCTGATCGCAGCGCAGAAAGCCGCTCAGGATTTTGACCAAGGTACTTTTGCCGGCCCCATTCTCCCCAAGCAGGCCGTGGATCGTGCCCGCCTCCACCCGTAAGGACACATCGCGGTTCGCCTGTACCGCCCCAAAACGCTTGTGGATGTGCAGCAGCTCGACCTTCATTCTGCTCATAGTAACCTGCCTCCCCAGAAAATCCCCAAGAATACAGTTGCTGAGGTTGCAAGTGCTGGTGCTACGATAGCGACAGCTCGCCGTTAGGCGTTGGCTGCGGACGAGTTCAGCATCGATCTGTGGTTCGCCCTGCCCCTCTTCTCCGCCCTTCCCCCCTGCCACCCATCTCGGATAGCAACCGCCTCAAAATCTTCTCAGGCAGCGCTAACCCGGCTCTGGCTCAAGAGGTGGCGCGTTACTTGGGCATGGATCTGGGCCCGATGTTGCGCAAGCGCTTTGCCGATGGCGAGCTGTACATCCAAATCCAAGAGTCGATCCGGGGTGCCGATGTCTACTTGGTGCAGCCCACCTGCCGCCCCGTCAACGACCACCTAATGGAACTGCTGGTCATTATTGACGCCTGTCGCCGTGCCTCTGCCCGGCAGATCACCGCCGTCTTGCCTTACTACGGCTACGCTCGTGCCGACCGCAAAACGGCAGGCCGAGAAGCGATCACCGCCAAGCTGGTGGCCAACATGATTACCCAGGCGGGAGCTCACCGCGTGCTGGCTATGGATCTGCACTCGGCCCAGATTCAAGGCTACTTCGACATTCCCCTCGACCACGTCTACGCCCAGCCGGTATTACAGGCTTACCTCAAGGAAAAGGGCTTGCTCGACGAAGACATTGTGGTCGTCTCTCCCGATGTGGGGGGTGTGGCTCGTGCCCGTGCCTTTGCCAAAAAACTCAAGGAAGCCCCTCTGGCAATCATTGACAAGCGCCGCCAAGCCCACAACGATGTGGAAGTCATGAATCTCATTGGGGATGTGCGGGGGAAAACTGCCATCCTTGTGGATGACATGATCGATACCGCAGGCACCATCTCGGAAGGGGCAAAATTGCTGCGCAAGCTGGGAGCCAAAGCGGTTTATGCCTGCGCCATTCATCCTGTTTTTTCTGAGCCGGCCATTCAACGCCTGCGGGGTGGTCTATTTGAAGAGGTGATCGTCACCAACACCATCCCTATCCCTCCAGAGCAGCACTTTCCCGAGTTAACCGTTCTCTCGGTAGCCAATGTGCTGGGGGAAGCGATCTGGCGCATCCATGAAGATAGCTCCGTCAGCAGCATGTTTCACTAAAGTAAGTTTCAAAGTAAGTTTCTCCAGAGTATCGCTAGAGTAGAGTGGGTGCAGAATGGGTGCGCCTGCTCCTTTTCCCTGTGGAGATCAGCCCAACCAGGCACCCCCGATCCGTCGTGATGGACTGGGTTGAGCCAGCTCCTCGGCCAGGTTTTCCCATGTCACCTCCCATTTCTCGCTCGCCAAGATCCGTTGTGCACGGTTTTGCTTTCCCGCGGACTGCTCCCAGGGAAGGGCAGTCCCTTCAAACCGAACTGGGTACAGCGCTGTACCCGCTGTTGCAATTACTGGGTCAACTGTTGAAGGTACCTTTGGTCTATCTAGAACTGGCCCAGCCGGGATCCGATCCCCACTCGCCTTCAAAAGGGATCCTCTACCGGGATCCGCAAGGGATCCCAGCCGGAGAACCTTTCAACCCCGATGTCGGCTCTGAGCAATGGCCTTTTCATGAGTCCTTTCTCTTGCAAACTGAGCAGGGGATCCGGTTGGCCGATCTGCACCTGCTTGACTGCCATCCTCGCCAACTGAGTTCCTTTGAACGGGAACAGATTGACCTCGTTGCCCTCAGCCTGAAGCACATTCTTCTCCAAGCCCAGGAGCATCGGCAAACCCTCGAGCAGCTCCAATCCCAACTGCAGGACAGCCGCAGCACTGCTGCCCGCTACCAGCAGATCTTCGAGAACGCCGTCGAAGGCATTTTTCAAACCACCCTAGAGGGCAAATATCTGGTTGCCAACCCGGCCTTGGCCCATATTTTCGGCTACGAATCCCCTGAGGATTTGATGCACAACGTCTCCGATATTGGCACCCAAATCTATAGCGATCCGGAGCAACGAGCCGAATTCATCCAGCGCATGCTGAGAGAAGGTCAAGTTGTGAATTTTGAACACCAAGTCTGCTGCAAAGATGGCAGGCTAATTTGGATTTCTTTAAATGCCCGTACCATCTACAACGACCAAGGGGATCCCCTCTATTTTGAAGGATTTGTTACCGACATCACAGCATCCCGTCAACTGAAAGAACGACAACAACAATTGGAAGAGGCCCGCCGAGAGAGCGAGCATCGTTTTCTGCAACTGGCAGAGAATACGCAGCAACTGTTTTGGATCACAACACTCTACAGCAAAGAGCTGATCTACGTCAGCCCAGCCTGTGAAGCCATTTGGGGCCTTTCCGCCGAAGAGGCCTACGCCAACCCCCAAGCCTGGATGCGCCAAATCCACCCCGACGATCGCTGGTTGTTCCCCACCATCCTCAAAGCCCAATCGGAGGGCAAATCCACCGATGTCGTCTTCCGCATTTATCGCACCGATGGCCGCCTGATTTGGCTGCGGGAACGCACTTTTCCCATCGCCGACAAAGAGGGCAAAATCTATCGGGTGGCAGGGATCGTCGAAGACATCACTGAGTCCAAGCAACTGGAAGCCGAACGGCGTCGTATAGAGCAAGCCTGGCAACAAAGCGCCAACCATTTTCGGCAGATTTTTGAGCTGGCCCCCAATGGAATTGCCCTTGTGGACTTGCAGGGGCGATTTATCCAGGTCAACGATGCCTTTGCCCAGATTGTCGGCTACACCCCCGAAGAATTGAAGCATCGGCAGCAACTGGACATTCTCCACCCCGAAGATGTCAACCCACTGCTGGGGGCCAATGAGGCTTTGTTGGCGGGGAAGGTCTCCGTCAGCCAGCGCCAGATTCGCTACACCCATCGTTCCGGTCAGGTTGTTCATGTGCTGTTTCAGGCCACCCTGCTCACCGACGAGGAAGGACAGCCCACCCAGTTTCTCAACCAGGTGATCGACATCAGCGCCCGCGTGGAGGCAGAAATTGCCCTCAAAGAAAGTGAAGAACGCTTCCGCCAATCCTTTGAATGGGCCCCCATTGCCAAGGCCATGACCCACCTGGATGGCACCTATTTGCAAATCAACGCCGCTTTTACCGAAACCCTGGGCTACACCCTGGAGGATCTCAAAGGGAAAACCGTCCTCGACATCACCCATCCCGACGACATCGCCACCACTCTGGAAAACAGCAACCGCCTGCTGGCCGGCCAGGTGCATCAGTGCGAACAGGAACAACGCTACATCCACAAGAACGGCCAAATAGTCTATGCCATTCTTCGCATCACCCTGGTGCGCACGGCCCAAGGGGATCCCAGCTACTTTCTGAGCCAGATTTTGGACATTACCGAGCGCAAGCAAGCTGAGGCAGCCCTTCGCCAAAGCGAGCTGAGTTTGCGGGGCATTTTCGAGCAGTCGGCCCTGGGCATTTCCATCGTCGATCACCAGGGCCATTACCTAAAAGTGAACCCTGCTCTGGAAGAGATCTTGGGCTACAGTGCCGCCGAACTAACCCGCATGAGCTTCTGCGACCTCACCCATCCAGAAGACATTCAGGAAGATTGGCGCCTTTTCCAGGAGGTTTTGAACGGCCAACGGGATCGCTACCATCTGGAAAAACGCTACATCCACCGCAGCGGAAAGGTGGTTTGGTGCCGCCTGGCGGTCTCTGCAGTCCGGGATCCCGAGGGCAAAAACCTCTTCATCATCGGCATTTGTGAAGACATTACCGAAGAAAAACGGGCAGAGCTGCAGATCCAGGCCGCCCTTCAGGAAAAAGAAGTTCTGCTGCGGGAGATTCACCACCGCGTCAAAAACAATCTGCAAATTATCTCCAGCCTGCTGCGGCTCCAAGCTGACCAGATCAAAAGCCGCAAGTACGCCCGCGTTTTTAAGGATGCCGGCAGCCGTATTCAAGCCATGTCTTTGATCCACGAAGGTCTGTACCAATCCAACAATCTGGCCGCTGTGGATCTCAAGCAGTACTTGCACAATTTGATCTCCAACCTCTTTCACTCCTACGGGGTGAACCCCGAGAGCATTCGCGCCAGCATCCGTGCCGAAGGGATCCGCCTCAACCTCGACGATGCAGTTTTGTGTGGCCTGATCATCAACGAGTTGGTGACCAACAGCCTCAAGTATGCCTTCCCGAAGGGCCGCAGTGGAGAGATAGAGGTTTGTTTCAGCCAAACCCGCAAATATACTCAGTTGCGAGTCTCCGACAATGGCATTGGCTTGCCCCCGAACTTTGACTTCAAGGAAACTCAATCTCTGGGTTTACAACTGGTTGCAACCCTCACCGATCAGCTACAGGGCAAGATACAATTGAGAAGCAAATCGGGTACTACTTTCATCATTACCTTTCCGAGGAGCGAGCCTTGAAGAGAGTTCCACCCCTTGTCAAAGGCAGTATTCTGGTCGTCGAGGACGAGAAGATCATCGCCAAGGACATTGCCAACGTTCTGAAAAAATTTGGCTACGCTGTGCCCGCCATTGCTTCTTCCGGGGAAGAAGCAATCCGAAGGCTGGAAGAGATGCCGGTGGACTTGGTCTTGATGGATATCGTCCTAAAAGGCGATATCGATGGCATAGAAGCCGCCAAGCGGATCACCGAGCGCTTCAACATTCCGGTGGTGCATCTGACGGCCTACGCCGACGAAGACACCCTCTCCCGCGTCAAGGAGACCCGGCCCTTCGGCTACATCATCAAGCCTTTCAAAGAGCGGGAACTCTACACCACCATTGAAATTGCCCTGCACAACCACCGCCAGAGCCTCGAGAACCGCAAGCTGGAAGAAAAAAGAATCGAAGAGCTGCGGCAAAAACTGCAGCAGCTGCAGCAGTTCACGGACGTGAAGGGCACTCTGTTCAAGAAATTCTTGCAGGATCTGAGCGAGCCCCTCTCGAACCTCAGCTTTGCCTTGGGTCTGCTCAAGGATGCCGAGTCGGAGCAGAAGCGGGAGCACTATCTGCAGGTGCTGGAGGATGAGTTTCGCCGTGAGCTGGAGCTGATCCACCAAACCTCTAACCTGGAAAATCTTTTAAACCTGGAAAATGTTGGCCTGTTGAGCCAGTTCAGCCTGCTGCGTCCCCAGGAGCCCAGCCGTAGTCACCGGTTGGAGGAGGAAGCGCCCACCCCTGCAGCCACGGCCCCCCAAGAGTCGGCAGGCTCTGCCCCCGCACCCAGCCCCACTGCCGCCACAGCGCCACGGGCACCGCTGCGCCCCCTCAACCAGACTCAGTTGGCGGAACGGTTGGGGGTGGTGGTTTCCGCCATTACCTACTGGAAATTCAAAACCGGGTTTCCGGAGTGGAGCCGCAGCCGGGATCCCGACGGCATTTCTTGGCGCTATTCCCCCGATTCCAAGCGCTTTTCGCCCGTGCCCTAGCTAGCGTTGCAGCACTTCCACCCGCACAGGTGCCAGCCCCGAGCGCACCATCCCCAACACCTCTGCCGCCCGCAGGGAGAGGTCGATGATCCGACCGGGGATAAAAGGGCCGCGATCGTTGATGCGCACGACAGCCTGGCGTCCGTTTTTCAGGTTGGTCACCCGTACCTCGGTGCCAAAGGGCAGGGTGGGGTGGGCAGCCGTCATCTCATGGCGGGTTGGGTGCAGGTCATACCAAGAAGCAATGCCCTCTTGCACAGGCCCAACCACGCGGACAGGGGCGGGTTCCTGTTGAGGGGCTGTTTTCGGCTTGGAACCTGCAACAGCGGCTTTGGCGGTCAGAGCAGCCGGCTGGGGCAGGGCCGGAGCTGCAATGGGCGGGGCATCGAGCAGCAGACGGCGCAGACGATTGGCAGCCAAAACAGCCACATCCACCGGGCGCTGGTTGTCGATCAACAGCACTCCAGCGTCGATGCGCAGCAATTCCTTGTTGTTGACCTGAATGGTGTAGAGAGGAACACCCAAGCCTTGTTCGGCCAATTCCAGATCTGCCCAACCTAAGGTGATGGTGGTGTCTTTCAGGGATCCCTGGGCCATTTGGTTGAGCTGGGCCACAAGGGTGCTGGCCCGCATCAGCGGTGGTTCTAGCCCAGGGTGCTCGACAAAACTGACAATGGGCAGATCCCGCACATAGACAGTAACCACCTGTTGCCCGTCCATCTGATAGTCGTAGAGGGTGGAGATGGGCTGGCTGGTTTGCTGCCGTTGCTCGCCGATCTTGAGAATGGGATCCTCTTCCAGGCGGTGCGGGATTGCCTGGCGAGTTCGGTTCAAAGAAGGATCCAAGTTCAGGGTACCCAGTTTGGCAGGGGCAAGACCTTTGTGGTCGGAGATAGAGGTTTGGGGAATTCTCGGCAGCGTTCTGACTGGGGCTGCGGCAGCAGGGAGGGGTTGGGAAGGGGTGGCCGGGGGGGGCAATTTGGATGCAGGTGACAGCTCTGCTGCTCGGGTGTTGGGGGATCCGGTTCGCGTCGAGGCTTGTGCTCGCGAAGTCAAGCCGCCCAACATGCCTACCGGCAAGCCCAAAGCCGTGACACAGAGACAGCTGACCAAGCCCATTTTGCGGGCGGGATCCAGTCCCTGTCCAAGCTGTTTCCAATTTCGCATGAGGCCGCGCTCCTCTCCAATCCTGTACAACTTCCAAGGCGACGGTTAAAACAGAAGTTAATGTACCATAGGTTTCTGAGTTGACCAGTTTGCACAGTCGGGCACAAAAGCCCAAGTCTTGATAGCATAAGGGGTTTCGGCATTTTGGACTACCGCTCAGCAGGGGTTGACATCGATCTGGGCCACGCCTTTGTCAGGGGGATCCGCGAGCGCGTTGAACGGATTCAAATTCCGTCTTCAGGTTCTTCAGAAACCTTGGGTGGCATCGGCGGCTTTGCCGGCCTGTTTGAGCTGCCGACAGGGTATCAAGCGCCGGTGTTGGTGGCGGGCACCGATGGGGTGGGGACAAAGCTGGACATTGCCCAGCAGTGGGGTCAGCACCGGGGGGTAGGTGTTGATCTGGTGGCGATGTGCGTCAACGACGTGCTGACGGTGGGGGCCCGGCCGCTGTTTTTCTTGGACTATGTGGCCACCGGCAAGCTGGAGCCGGAAGCCCTGTTGCAGGTGATCGACGGCATCTTGGCGGGCTGCCAGGAGGCGGGCTGCCAACTGCTGGGGGGGGAAACGGCGGAGATGCCGGGGTTCTATCCCCCTGGGAAGTACGACCTGGCCGGGTTTTGTGTGGGAATTGTGGAGAAGGCGGCCATTCTGGATGGGTCGCGGGTACAGCTTGGGGATCGGTTGTTGGCTTTGCCCAGCAGCGGCCTACACAGCAACGGCTACAGCTTGGTGCGGCGGATTGTGGCCGACCGGGGTTGGCGCTGGGATCACCGGCCTCCCGGCTGGGATCGGCCTTTGGCGGAAGTATTCCTCACCCCCACCCGCATCTACGTGCAGGCGGTGCAGCGGCTGCAGGCAGCAGGGATCGCCATCCACGGCATGGCCCACATCACCGGCGGCGGGATCCCGGAAAACTTGCCCCGCTGTTTGGCCCCCAACCAGGCGGCGCGGCTGCAGCCCCATAGCTGGCCCATCCCACAGGAGTTTCTCTGGCTCCAAGAACAGGGCCAGGTGGAGACCTTGGAGATGTTCCGCACCTTCAACCTGGGGGTGGGCTATGTGCTGGTGATCCCCCCTGAGGCGGAAAATCAGGTGAGATCCCTGCTCCCCGAAGCCTTCCCCATTGGGGAGGTGGTGGCAGCCAATCCAGGGGAGAGCCGCGTTCTGGGACTGGAACAGTGGGGATCCCTCACAAGCCCTGCCGACTAGCCAACCGATGGATCCCCACCAAAAGGGGGAAAGGGATCCCAGTTCCCTCGACTCATCCTCGCCGTCGCTATGCTAAGTTGGCATGTGGCCTCAGCGCTGTTGCCCGCCTTCTTGCCCGAGCCTGCTTCCCGACATTTGTCCTCTTTGGGAATAGGGGTAACTCGGCCTTGGACCGTTTGCTAATCGCTGCTGACCCTCTAGGTTAGGAGTTGCTGATGACAGGTTTACCCACTGCTCGTGCAACCGCGGGTGCCATCGAAGTTGAGCATCTGAGCAAAACCTACGGCAGCTTCACTGCCATCCGCGATGTTTCCTTCCAGGTGAACGCCGGCGAGATCATGGGGTTTTTGGGGCCGAACGGAGCCGGCAAGACCACATCCATGCGCATTTTGGCCGGGTATCTGCCTGCCAGCGAGGGGACGGCGCGGGTGGCCGGGTTTGATGTTCACGAAAACTCGATGGCGGTGCGGCAGCGCATTGGCTATCTGCCGGAAAACCCACCCCTCTACCCCGACATGACGGTGGAGGCGTACCTGCACTTTGTGGCCCAGATCAAGCGGGTCAGCGCTGGCGATCGGCCCAGGCGGGTGGACGAGGCGATCCGGCGGTGCAGCCTGGAAGAAAAGCGCCACACCCTCATCCGCAAGCTCTCCAAGGGGTTTAAGCAGCGGGTGGGCATCGCCCAAGCTCTGGTTCACGACCCGCCGGTGATCATCCTGGATGAGCCCACCATTGGGCTGGATCCCAAGCAGATTATCGAGGTGCGCAAGCTCATCAAGAGCCTGGCGGGGGAGCACACCATCATCCTCTCCACCCACATCCTGCCCGAGGTGAGCATGACCTGCGACCGAGTGGTGATCATCAACCGCGGCCAGGTGGCGGCCATTGGCACGCCTGCCGAGCTGACAGCCCAGCTCCAGGATCGGCAGCAGGCAAAGCTGGTGGTGGGGGCAATCGAGGCAATGGCCATCCGGACGGCCCTGCAGCCTTTGCCCCAAGTGGAGGTGGTGAGCCTACAGCCCTTGGCGGCGGATCCCTCCCGCTGGCAGGTGCAGCTCAAGAGCAACGCTGCCGCGGACGGCTGGATCCCGGAGGTGGCCAGGGTGCTGGTGCAGGCAGGGATCGACCTCTACGAGATAGGCCGCCCGCAGGCTTCTTTGGAAGAGATTTTCCTGCAGCTCACTACGCAAGAGGGATCTGAGGGCGCATTGGAGGAAGCGGCATGAACGGAGTGGTTGCCATTTTTCGCAAAGAGCTGCGCGGCTACTTCACCTCCCCCATTGCCTATGTGGTGGCCGCGGTGTTTTGGGGACTGGCGGGGTTTTTCTTCTTTAATATTCTGGTGCGGGTGATCAGCTTTTCTCAGCAGGTGGATCTTTTCGCCCAGTTCGGCCAGGAGAACCCTTTTGACGCCGCCACCATCCTGTCGCAGCAGTTTCTCAACCTCTTGGGCACTCTTTCTCTCTTCTTATTGCCCATCTTCACCATGAGTTCCTATGCCGAGGAGCGGCGGCGAGGCACGATGGAGCTGCTGGCTACTTCTCCCATCACCAACTTGGAGGTGGCCCTGGGCAAATGGTTGGCGGTCTGGGTGTTTTTCATCACGCTGCTGCTGCCGCCGCTGGTCTACCATGTGCTGGTGCTGAGCAGCGCCAACCCGGCAGTGGACTACCGCCTGACCCTGATGGGTTATGTGGGCCTAACCCTGCTGGCGGGTAGCGTTATGGCTTTGGGGTTGTTTATCTCTTCTCTGACAGACAGCACCCTCATCGCAGCAGTGGCCACCTTTGGCTTGATTTTGTTGCTCTGGGTGATCGACGCGGCAGCCGGCCAGGAGGAGAACTGGATTGCCGCGACGCTGCGGCATGTGTCTTTGCTGCAGCAATATAGCAACTGGGTGCAAGGGATCCTCAGCAGCAGCAGCCTCATTCTTTTCTTGAGCATCATCGTCCTGGGGCTGTTTGCCACGGTGCAATCGGTGGAAAGCCTGCGCTGGCAACAGAGCTAGGGTCAGATGGGAGGAGTGTGGTGTTTGCGGCAGCGGTGCGGAGCATTATGAAGGACTGGCGCGCGTTAAAGGACTGGACAGGGATCCTGGGCATCGGCGTCATCGCCATTGGCCTGGTGGTGGGATCCGCCTTTACCGGTTGGACGGCTGTGCCCCTGAGCATGCTGGCAACAGGTTTGGCCCTGCTGGTGGCTTGGGGCATCACCCACCGGCAGGAGGTGGGGGTCTTCCTCGGTTTGCGTTCCACCCAGACCAACGCCAACATCCTGGTGGCGGCGGCGGCGATGGCCGTCATTCTGGTGCTGGTGAATGTGGTGGCGGTGCGCTACGACCTGCGGCTGGATCTCACTGAGGAGGGTCTGTTTACCCTGTCGCCCCAAACCCGGCAATTGGTGCAGGGATTGGCGCAGCCGGTCAAAGTTTGGGTGGCAACCACGGCGCCGGATCCCAACTTGCGGGAACAACTGGAGCGCTATCGCCGCCTCAACCCCAACCGCTTCCAGTTTGAGTTTGTGGATCCCAACCGGGATCCCCTGACCATTCAGCGGCTGCAGGTGACCCAGAACAACACCCTGGTGGTGGAGGCCGGAGAAAGCCGGCAACAACTGCCTCAGCCCCCTGCCCCTGATCTGGAGAGCAAACTGACCCCCGTCCTGTCCAAAGTGGTCAACCGAGGGGAGTTGCTGGCCTATTTCGTGCAAGGGCACGGGGAAGTGGGGCTGGAAGCGAGGGAAGGTACTCCAACTCTGGCCCAGGCGGCGGCAGCCCTGGGTCAGGAAGGCTATCGGGTAGAGCCCCTCAACTTGGTGCAATCGGGGATCCCAGAAGAGGCGGATGTCCTGGTGCTGGCGGGGCCACAGCGGGCTTTGTTCCCCGGCGAGGTGGAGAAACTGCAGGATTATCTGGCGAAAGGCGGACGGCTGCTGTTGCTGATCGGGCCGCGGGTGGAGGCTGGCCTGGATCCCTTGCTGGAAGAGTGGGGCGTGGTCTTGGGGGATGACATCCTCATTGAGGTGAGCAGCGTCAGCCAACTGTTGGGGACAGGGCCGGCGGTTGCCCTGGTTACTACCTACGGGGATCACCCCATCACCGCCCCCTTGGCGGCCCAGCGGCTAATGACCCTGTTCCCCCTGGCCCGCTCTGTGGAAACCGAAGCCCGCGAAGGGATCCAAGCCACGCCCTTGCTGCGCACCGGCCCGCAAAGTTGGGGGGAGACCAGTCCTGAGCTGGAACGTGGCCCCTTGCAATTCGATCCGGATCAGGACAAGCCCGGCCCCCTCACCTTGGGTGTTGCTTTAACCCGCCGTTTGGACGCCGACCAGGCCGACACAGGATCCCCGCAGGAGGCCCGCCTGGTGGTGATCGGCAATGTCAACTTTGCCCTCAACGGCAACTTGCGGCAGCAGGGCAACCGGGATCTCTTCTTGAACACCCTCAACTGGCTGACTGAGCAAACGGAGCAGATCTCCATCCGCCCCAAATCCATCACGGATCGCCGTCTCACCCTGACCGGTCAAAACTTCCGCTGGCTGGTGCTGGGATCGACGGTCCTTTTGCCCTTGGCGGCCCTGGGTTCCGGAGCTGCCCTGTGGTGGCAAAGACGGTAGGAGGAGAGTCCAGTATGTTCAAGCGAACCACCTGGGTTCTTTTGGGTTTGGCGGTGGCCTGTCTGCTGGGCTACTTCCTCTTGGACAACATCCAGCAACTGCGCCAGGAGCAACAGGCGGAGCGAGCGCGGCTGTTCCACTTTGCCACCGACACCATCGCCCGCATTGAAATCCGCCAACAGAAAGAGGGGGAACCTGTTCGCGGCAGCGGTGCGGAGTACTTGGAAATCCTTTTGGAGCGCAATCCAGAAGAAGAGGGATCCCACTGGCGGATCGTCGGTCCCATCCAGTCGGCGGCGCTGGACTTCCCCATTGAGCAGTTGCTCAACACCTTCTCCCGCCTCACTCCCCAAATCACCCTAGAGGGGGCCACCGACCTAGCCGCTTTTGGCCTGGATCAGCCGCGACACCAAATTGCCCTTTTCCCCAAAGAAGGGGATCCCTACCGCCTAGCCATCGGCAACGACAACTTCGACGGCTCTGGCTTCTACGCCCAGCCCGAAGGGGGACAGGTGGTGCTTCTAAGCAGTGCCCAGAAGGGATCCCTGTTGCCCTCTCTCTTGGCTTTGCGGGACAAGACTTTGCTTCAGTTTGATACAGCCGAGGTGAAAGCCCTGCAAGTGCAGTTGGCAGAGGCGGAGCCGGAAGTTGTTCGCCTGCAGCGGCAAGACGATACTTGGCAGATTGTCCAGCCCCGCGAGCTGCCTGCCGATGACCTCAACGTCGATCGTCTGCTCAATACTTTGTCTCGCCTGCAAGCCGTGGAGTTCCCCGCCGAGACCAAAGACGAGCTCGCCCCCTATGGCCTGGAGCAGCCTTCCGCCCGCCTGACGGTGGAGCTGGAGGGCGGCAAAACCCTGAACGTCGCTTTGGGATCGAAGAAAGATGGCCAGGTGTACGTCATCACCTCTGAGCACCCGGCAGTGGCCACCCTGCTCACCAGCACCGCCGATATTCTCCGCTCTGACTTGGAAGAGCTGCGGGATCACCGCATTGCCCGCCTCAATCCCAACCAGGTAGGTCAAGTGACCCTGGAGTCGCTGGGGGAGCGGGTTACCCTTAACCCTCTGCCGCAGGAGAAGGGATCCCTGGAGCTGCGCTGGGAAAACCCGGAGCAGCCGGGCCAGCCTGTGGATCTCAGCTCTCTGTTCTCCAGCCTAAATGCTGCCCGCGCCAAAGAGTTTGTGGAACAAGCTGATGCAGAAGCCCAGAGGGTGTTGTCTGATCCGGACCTACGGCTGACCTTTGAGCCCAAACCCGACGCCGAGCAGGATCCCTTGGCCCTGAGCTTGGCCTCCTCTGGCTTGCGGGCCTATGTGCAAAGCAGCCGCCAGCCGGACATTGCCGTGATCGAGCTGAGCACCTTCAACAGCCTGGAAACCGAAGTGAATCGCCTCTTGGAAGGCCAGCCGGAGAGCAAGGACTCCGCCCCACTCAAGCAACCGCCTTCCACCCCCTCGCCCCCGAGTTCCTAGAGCCTTAGCCAGCAGAGGTAGCTGTCTTCTCCTCCGCGGTTTGGGTTGCTTTTTTCAGGGCTTCCCCTTGTATCGTCAACACCGAGCAGGGGGCGCGGTGCAGCACGTAGTTGCTGACGCTGCCCAGAAACAGCTCGCTCAGGCCGGAGTGGCCGCGGCGGCCCACCACCACCAAGTCCGCATCCCAAGAGCGGGCCAGATCGCAGATGACCCGACCGGGGTTGCCGTAGTTGAGGGTGTACTCAGCGCGGATCCCGTGCTCAGCCGCTTTCTCCACCAGCGAGCGCAGGTAGTCCATCTGGTTTTGCTCGAAGATGGCACATTGCTCCCGGTAGGACTGCCACAGCTCGGCGCTGATGGTGGAGCTGTAATCTACCCCCAGGATCATCGGCGGCTCTGGGGCGCCCGGCTCTTCCTGAGACAGAACATGGAGAATCATCATCTGGGCCTGCATGGCCTTGGCCACTTGGACGGCCTTTTGAAATACTCCCTGGCTCAGCTCCGACCGATCCACTGCCACCAAAATCCTGCTGAACATATTGGCTTCCTCCAGATGGCTAACAGCGGGGCACAAGGCAGAAGCAGCGTGACTTCGGGGTTGACCTCTGACCCCTTTTCCCTCGACTCCAAGCTCCCCTCTGCTCTGCCCCACCTATCTGTGTTGTAGAAGATTTGGGCGAGAAAACCCCAGATATCTTGAACGAACTAGGCAGATTGGCAACGAAAGTTCAGAGATCTTGACACCGGTCAGAAGGCATCGCCTTGGGCTGCCCACTCCAACACCGCCTGCAGCGCCTCGGCCTGCTCTTGCCAGACTTGATCGAGGGGAGTGCCCCGCAGGATTTCCAGCGTTAGGGTTGGGATCCGCCGTTCCTGCCCTGCCCAAGTGCCCAGAGAACCAGGGGTAGGGTAGCCAATGTCGGCGGTAATGGGCAAGCCGTTGCAAGCGGCCATCACCTGGGCCAGCTCAAGGGCAGGGCCGTTGTAGTTCACACAGGGGTGTGCCTGACAGGAGTGGGCAGAAAGGATAAACTGGGGCCGCATCTGGGCCAAGCCCCCCAACAACGCCTGCGTCTCGGGCTCGGAGCCTGGGGCTGCTCCGGGCGGATAGCGAGCTTCCAAAGAGGCCGGGATCCAATCTTGGGTGGGCAGATTGCGGTTGAGATCGACGCCGTTGGCATTGAGACGTTGCCCCAGGGCACAGCCATCCGGGTTCAAGCGAGGGATCGCCCACAAGGTCGCCTTCCCGGCCAAGGATCCCCATCTCCCCGAGGCCACATAGCGCTCGATCAGAGTGTATCCTTCCACCTCGTCCCCGTGTACTCCGCCGATCAGCAGCAAGGAGCGGATCCCTTGGGTGAGCTGCCAAAGGTGAATAGGACGTCCCTGCACCGAGTAGCCGATGACCCGCAGGGATCTCAAAGGTTCACCCGCAGCAAGTTCCTGAGACATGGGGGATCCCGGCAAGTCTCGCAACCGTTAGAACGGGAGATCGTCCGGCTCCGGTGGAGAAACCACATCCCCTTCAGAGGATTCCCCAGTTGCCGGTTCACCCATCCCCGTCAGGGAGAGGACGCGAGCGGATCCCAGCTGATGGACACGGCGCGCGGTGATCTCGGCCAGCTTTTCCTTGCGCCCATCTCGCTCCACCACATTCATGTGCAGTTGGCCTTCCACTGTGATTTGGTCGCCCACATGGCAGGTGTCCACCACCCTTTTGGCCAGTTCTCCAAAAGAGGAAACACGCACCCGGTAGGGCGGCTCATCCGGGCGCAAGCTGGGAAAGCCAATCACCAAGGACGCAACAGCTAAGTTACCAGGGGTGTAGCGCAGCTCTGGCTCAGACAGAACCTCGCCCATCAACACAATCGAGTTCATAACGGAGCCATCCAGGGATAAGGGGCAGCTCAGGGCACTTCCATCATGCCCGCAGGCCAGGATGCCGTCAAACCTAGCCGACGCGGAGAGTCATGTGGCGCAGCACACTCTCGTTGATGCGCAGGTTTTTCTCCCAGGCAGCCACCGCATTGGGTTCGGCTTCGTAGTTGAACTGGATGTACAGACCCTCCTTGAACTTTTTCATCTCAAACCCGGCAAAGCGGCGCTTGCCCCTATTGGTAATCTCCACGTGGGTTACTCCGTTCTCTCGCAGGATTGCCTCCTGACTGCTGAGCAGTTGTTCGAGGGGTTCATCTGACAGATCAGGACGCACAATCAGCATCGTTTCGTAAGCGCGGGGCATGGAAGCGAGTTCTCCTTGAGGATCCAGTTGTAGAGATGCAGTAGACTATACTAGCTTTTCTTTCCTGCAACCGAAAAGGCCGCGGCTCAATCCCCACACCTCCATACTCTGGCCGCAGCAGCCAATGCAGGTGAGGCTGCTCACAAGAGGGGATCCATTGTCCGATACAATAGGGATTGCTTCATTGGCCGCTGGTTGGCCCGGCCAAGACACGCTGAATCGAGAGTTGGGATTCCAAGCATGAGCGCAGACGAAGTTTACAGCCGTGTTCGTAAGATCGTGTCCGATCAACTGGGCGTGGAAGATGACAAAGTGACCCCAGAAGCCAATTTCCAGAACGACCTGGGGGCCGACAGCCTTGATACGGTGGAGCTGGTCATGGCTTTTGAAGAGGAATTCGATCTGGAGATCCCCGATGAAGATGCAGAAAGGATCGCCACCGTGCAAGACGCTGTTAACTACATCCTCTCGAAGAAAGCTGCCTAGTCTGCCCCCAGTTCTGACTCTATACCCCCGGGCTAACACCGGACGATGGCTACCACAGATCCCGCCACTGCTTACAGACCAACCCGCCGCGTTGTGATTACGGGCCTGGGTGCGGTCACCCCTATCGGCAACTCTCCTGCCGAGTTTTGGCAGAGCCTGCTGGCAGGGCGCTCCGGCATTGGGCCGATTACCCATTTCGATGCCTCCCGCCACGACTGCCGTATTGCCGGAGAGGTGAAGGGATTTGATCCCCTCGACTACTTGGATCGCAAGGATGTCAAGCGCACCGACCGCTTTGTGCACCTGGCGATGGCGGCCACCCGGCAAGCCTTGGAGGACGCTGACTTTCGCATCACCGCTCTCAACGCTGAGCAAGTGGGGGTGATCTTGGGCACCGGCATCGGCGGCATCCGCGTCTTGGAAGAGCAGCAGACCATCTATCTGCAGAAAGGGCCAGATCGCTGTAGCCCCTTCATGGTGCCCATGATGATCGCCAATATGGCTGCGGGTCACCTGGCCATTCATTTTGGCGCCAAAGGCCCCAATTCCTGCACAGTTACGGCCTGTGCCTCTGGCTCCAACGCCATTGGCGATGCCTTTCGGCTCATCCAGAGGGGAGAGGTGCAAGCGGCGATTACAGGTGGCACGGAAGCGGCGGTCACCCCTTTGTCCATGGCGGGGTTCAGTGCCATGAAGGCCCTTTCCACCCGCAACGACACCCCGGAGCAAGCCTGTAGGCCCTTTGATCGGGATCGGGATGGCTTTGTCATGGGGGAAGGAGCAGGGATCCTGGTGCTGGAGGAGTTGGAGCATGCCCGCGCCCGCGGGGCCAAGATCTATGCGGAGATAGTCGGCTATGGCCTCACCTGCGATGCCCACCACATGACCAACCCTGCCCCCGGCGGCGAGGGAGCGGCCCGGGCGATGCGGCTGGCCCTCAAGGATGCCGGGCTTCAGCCTGGGGATGTGCAACACATCAATGCCCATGCCACCAGCACCCCTGTAGGGGATATCGCCGAGGTCCAGGCCATCAAGTCGGTCTTCGGCGAGCATGCCCCCCGTTTGGCCATCAGCGCCACCAAGTCCATGACCGGCCACCTGTTGGGGGGAGCGGGCGGCATTGCCACGGTGGCCACAGCTTTGGCCATCCACCACGGCTGGGTTCCTCCTACCCTCAACTTGGACAACCCTGATCCCGAGTGCGAAGGGCTGGATTTTGTACCCCACAAGGGGCGGCAGATGGCTGTTGAGGCCGCTTTGGTCAATGCCTTTGGATTTGGTGGGCACAACGTCACGCTGGCTTTGCGCCGCTACTCTCCCGATTGAAAGGCTTGGCCTATGTCTTCTCCCGAAAGTTCACTGCCCTCAGTTCGTCAACAAGCCTTGGCCGCTTTGACAGCGGAGCTGGCGCAGCAGGGTCACCCGCCCGAATATGCTCAGCACATGGCGGCGGCGGTTATTTTTCAAGCGGATTTGGATCTGTGTGCAGCTCAATTGGCGCGGGTGCTCAGTTGGCTGAAGCAAAACCATCCTCAGCTCTATCCAGAGGCAGTGCAATTGGTGGACACCACTCGGGAAGAGTTCGAGCGTCGCGTTCAAAATGGATAGACAAGCCATCTGCTGTGATCTGAAGCAGGGATCCGGCAGTTGGGTTGCGGTCGTTAGCAGAGGGTGATGTCCCCCCTATGGGACTGCAAGGGGTGATCTTGAGCTGGAGTGGAGTGGTGGCCGATGACGAGAGCCTGCACCTACAGGCCATCAACCAACTGCTGGTGGAAGAGAACCTGCGCCCCTGGAACCTGTGCTGGCCCAAGTCGGGATCCCCTGGGCAGTGGGAGCTTTACCGGCTGCAATACCTGGGCCGACCGGATCGAGAGCGCCTGCCGGCTCTGTGGGGGGATCAAGGGCGGGTGCTCAGCCCCAAACAACTGGAAGAGCTGCTGAAACGCAAGGCCCTATACTACCGACAGGCTTTGCAGGGGCAGAGGGAATTGCCTCTCATTCCCGGTTTGGCGGAAACTTTGGAGACGCTGGAGCGGCTGCAACTGAAGGTCGGCCTGCTGTGCGGCCAATCGGCAGCCGAGGTGGCCGCTTTTCTAGAGCGCTTCCAGCCATGCTGCCCGGCCCTGACGCGGTTGACCGATGGGGGATCCTACCGAGTGACGGGGGATGATGCAGGCCCAATGCTTTCCCCAGGACACTTGCACCGCCTGCTTTTGCAGCGGATGGAATTGCCTGCCCAGGAGTGCTTGAGCATTGAGGCCACCTACCCCGGCATTCAGGCAGCCCGTTCGGCAGGGATCCCAGTCCTGGCGCTGGCTACCTTCTTTCCTCTGCACATGCTGCAGCGGCGGGCCAATTGGGCGGTGGACGGCTACCACCAGGTGGAATGGGAGCGCATCCGGAACTGGTTTGCCGGCGGGCAAGACCGTCCTTCGACCCCAGAAGCGGAGGCCGGTTCCTTCAAGGGATCCCAGGGAGGTCAGCCCCAGCCCTAGGGCAGGATCAGCATGCCATCCCCAAAGGAATAGAAGCGATACCCCTGGTCGACGGCCTCTCGGTAGAGATCCAGCAGCCTTTGCCGCCCGATCAGCGCAGCCACCAGCATCATCAGGCTGGAGCGGGGCAGATGAAAATTGGTGACCAGTCCTTGAATCACCCGCCAGGAGTAGCCGGGGTAGATGAAGAGATCGCTTTTCCCCTGCCAAGGCTGCAAGGTGCCAGAGGCTGCCGCGGTTTCCAAAGAGCGCACCACAGTCGTTCCCACCGCGATCACCCGCCCCCCTCGGGCTTGGGCTTTTTGGATGGCTGCCACCGTTTCTGCCGGCACCTTGAGCCACTCGCTGTGGAGACGATGCGCGGTTACCCGCTCCGCTTCCACCGGTCGGAAGGTACCCAGGCCGATGTTCAGGGTGATGTAGGCCGTTTGGATCCCTTTTTGGGCCAGCCGCTCCAGCAGCTCCTGGGTAAAGTGCAGCCCTGCCGTGGGAGCAGCCACCGAGCCGGGGTGTTTGGCCCAGAGGGTTTGGTAGTCTTCAGGGCGAACTTGTCCTGAGCCCGGGGATCCGGAAGCCTTGATGTAGGGAGGAAGCGGGATCCGGCCCACCTGCTCTAGGATTTCCTCAAAAGGCTGTGCCCCCTCCCACTCAAACTGCACCACTCGCCCACCGGTCTCCGGATCCAAATCCAGGACAGTGGCTCTCAGCCCAGAGGGGGATCCCTCCTTGCTCCAAAAACCAATCCGATCCCCCACCTTCACCCGTTTGCCCGGCCTGACCAAAACCCGCCAGTTCCACGCCTGATCCGGCAGAGGTTGGGCGGCGGCAGGGATCCCTTCCAGGCAAGGCTCCAGCAGCAACACTTCGACCCGCGCCCCAGAGGGTTCCTTAGCCCCGAACAGGCGGGCCGGGATCACCTTGGTATCGTTGAGAACCAGCAGATCCCCTTCCTGCAGGTAGTCAGGCAGATGGCAGAAGCGGCGATGCTCGTGCCTATCCGGGTACACCACCAGCATCCGCGCCTGATCCCTGGGCTCCACCGGCGTTTGCGCAATCCGATCTGGAGGGAGGGTGTAGTCGTAGGAAGCTGTGAGCAGATCGGGATTGGACTCCCTATCGCCCAAAGGCTCAGCCTCACCGGGGGGAGCGGCAGCAGGCGAAAAAGAGTCAGGCATGGAGATGAATCAAGATGGGGTTCTACGTGGATCCAGCATAGCCAACCGGATCCCGCCAACTCTTTCCCTTTTGGAGGAAGAAAGACGGGTAACGCCCTCCCCCCAATAAACTGAGGGGGATTACTGGCATTCCCCCGTTTCGCTAAACCCTGGCCACCACCACCTGCTGCGGCTGATCCTGATACTTGCCGGCGCGGTCGGCGTAGGTCACTTGGCAGGGATCCCCTTCCAGAAACAGAAGCTGTACCACCCCTTCGTTAGCGTACACACGGCAGTCGGCGCTGGAGGCGTTGGAAAACTCCAGAGTGAGATAGCCCCGCCATCCCGCTTCAGCCGGCGTCAGGTTGGCAATCAGACCCACCCTGGCATAGGAAGATTTGCCAATGCAGATCACGGTAATGTTATCCGGGACTTGCAGCCGTTCCAAGGACACCCCCAACCCATAGGAATGGGCCGGGATGATAAAGTAATCCCCCATCTCGTCGTGGTGCAGCTCCACCGCTTCCAGATTCTTGGGGTTAAACCGCTTGGGATCCACCACCGTGCCGGGCACATGGCGAAAGATCTTGAACTCCACCGGCGACAGGCGGATGTCGTAGCCGTAGGAAGACAGCCCGTAACTCAAAACGGGCCGAGATTCAACAGCGCGCACCAGCTCAGGGCAGAAGGGCTCGATCATCCCTCGCCGCGCTTGCTCACAGATCCAGCGGTCGTTTTTTAACATGGATGCAGCCGGTTCCCTAGGGAGTGGGGGGAAAAGCAACAGTTACCATATGTACTGTTTCTGTCAGCTTCTGTCAGCAGTGCGGAGCAACATAGGGTGCCGTAGGCATAGCACTTGTGCCGTTGAATTGAGGGGGATCCAGAGAACAGGCAACATTCCCATCGGCAGTGCGGAGCCCTGGGCCTGGGATGCCACGTAGGCGCAACTGCGTGATCAAGTCGGCCCGCTCCAGAAACGAATCTGGCATCTCCGGCCCGGTGATCACCATGTCCATGGAGATGGGGCGTTGGTCGATTAAGCTCAGCACTTCCGCTTCTGGGATCAGGCCCAACTTCACAGCCAAGCTCAGCTCATCCAACACCACCAAGTCATAGCGGCCACTCCTGACAGCCTCCTGGGTAAATTGCCACAGCTCATCCAATGCCACCCGCTCCTCAGGCTCTAGGTGAGGTGTATCGATGCAGCGGTGCAGGCGACAACGAACCCACTCCAAGGATCTGCCCAGGGAGAGACGATTTTCGGGCCCCTGATTGATCCCACCCTTGAGAAATTGCACGATCAGCACCCGCGTTCCCTGGCCTGCCAAGCGCATCGCCTGAGCCATGACGGGCGTAAACATGCCCCGGCTGGGGTGGGTGTAAAGCTGCAGGGATCCCTGGGGAACCAACTGGGCGGAGAGGGCTCCATCCCGCTGAAGGAAGCGGTCGCCGGCAGCAGAGCTGGCTTGAGCAGTAGGCTGTTTGACGCGGGCCACAGGAAAGGCATCCTTGGGGGAGGGCATAGGATTTGGGGAGGCAGTGCAAACCACGTTCTAATCTCACGAGCAGGCTAGTGGACACGGCCCTAGGTTATAGGGCCTACAAGTGGTGGAGAGCGTCGGCTATGGATTCCATGAAACACCACCTGTGCGTATCCGTCAACGAGTCGGTTCTGCTTCCGGCCAGCATACAAATCATCCTAAATAGAGTGATAGAAAATACAATCCTTGCCCATCCTAGCTTTTCGGCACGAGAGGCAATACCTGAAAAGAAAAGCTTTGACAGAGGATCTTAATAAAATTTCAGGCCCAGCACAAAAGCTTGTGTGCAGGGCTACCTTACTTGAGTATAGAGGTGCTCTATAAAAATTCGAGGAAAAGATAATTTCTTCCAAATAAGGTTGACTCTCACAAACGGGAATGCCAGCACCGGCAGCCTATCCACCGAGAGCAGCGAGACTTAGCCCACCCCAGAAGCCTTGCCCGACAGGAGCTCCACTCTGTCGGGAGTTGGATAGATCCACACATTGCCGAACATTCGCAGTGGAAAGAATTGCGACCACAACTCCAAATACTTAATTTCCAGACTCGAAATTAACAAAATGCAAATTCGTCAATTATCTTCGTCAAAAAATGATTTATTGACAATATTTTTGAGAATCGCATCCGATTCAGCGAGAAACACAAGGGATTGTGTACATTTTAGATTCTGAGGCCGTTTTCTTCGAGAGATTGACTCTTTAATTATTTTTCTTACCGATCTCGGAGCCGATATTTCCATTTAATTTAACCTCTATTTCTACTCTGAGAAATGAGCATTGGGCATTCAGTTTGGATCCCATTTAAGATTGACCTGCACAAGCTCCGGAGCTTTGGGTGCCGAGATTGCCGGGATCCAGAGCCGAGTCCTTTCCTTCTTGAGAAGTCTTCTCCTAGCAAGGTAGATCCAATCCTGGAGAATACCTGATCCCTCATCCAAGCAGCCGGGAAGTCCAGGGATCCCACCCTCGATCCCTGGATCAAAAAGACACTTCCTGCCAGTACGAAAGGCTGCCTTTGTTCTCTGCTACCGACTTGGACTTGGGAAAAATCCCAAGCCATTGTGAACTCGGGGTGTGCGCCGCCGGGAGGGACTGGGATCCGTCTCACTGTTGGGTGGGCTGGCTTCTGGGTGTCGGTGTTCCAAATTGACGGCTTCTCCCCCCAGCACCAAGGTGGAAGCATTGCCCCCATCCAAGTTCAGGGCATGGCGACAGCCCAATTGCTGCATCAACTGTGCCATCTCCAGCAGGGTGAGCCCTTGATTTTCCTGGGCATTGCCGGCGGTCACCAGCAGCAAATGTCCGCTGTCCAGTTGGCCAATGGCACTGCGGGCGGCTCGCTGCCTGCGAAAGAGGGGTTGAAATGCCTCCAATCGGGCATCCAAAACCACCTGTCCATCCAAGAGCAAGAGCGGCCCTGCCCCTAGGATGTGGGGATAAGCTTCCAGCTCGGGCGGATCCAAGCGCAGATGAAGGCTGAGGCGATCCCCGGGAACCAGCTTGCGGGCTTCTAGGGCACCTTCTAGCCCCCGCCCTGCCAATACATACCCCTCGCTGGGAATCCGTACCGTCAAACTGCCGGCCAGGCCCGCCACCAGAATTTCTTGCACCTGATCCTGCCGCACCATCACGAGCATTTCGTCGTCCGTTTGGGTGGTGTAGGTGGATCCCCAGTCGGGGGTGAACTGGGAGATGCCAGGCAGGATATAGCCTGTATTGATGCCCACCACCGGGATCCGGTCCCCAATGGCATTGCGCAGCTCTGCTTGCATCCGCAAACGGGCAAAGCGCACGGATCCCCCTTCTTGCCCTGCCGTCCCATCCGACCAGGCGATGACCCCACGACCCAAAATGGGGCTGGAGATCCAACGGCCATCCCGACGAATTGCCCCCAGCGGCTGACGGGTGTTGCGGTTGAAAAACCCACCGTTAATGGCGGCCACTGCCCCCTGTTCGGGGCCAAAGGAAGACAGCTCCCCCAGACCCACCAGCCCCGCAGGTGCAGCCCAGATAGGCCGCAGTTGGCCCGCTGCGAGAGAAATGACCACGATAGAAACGGGGATCCGATTGTCCTCAATCCAGACTTCCTTCTGGTACAAAGGGATCCCTTGCACCACCCGCACCGGCTGCACACCGAGGGTCACCTGAGCTTGAGCAGCCACGCTGGGCAAAAAGAGAGCAGCAGTGCAGGCTAACCCCCAGCCCATGACCCAGGCGCTCAGCTTGGTTTTGGACATGTCTTCACGTCTTTAGGGCTTCACCATTGTCATTGGGAGATGATTATCCCCCTGCGGCAAAGGTTCCCATCACAATGAGCGACAACAGGATCCCGGGAAAGAGCAGCGTCACCAAGATCAGCAGTTCGGATAGGGTCATTGGGGAATGCTACCTACTTAAGGATTGAGCCAACACAGCAGCCCTAATTTTCACCCTAGCGATCCTATGGAAGTGGCCCAGGATCCCTTTGGGATCCCTTAACACTCGATCACCGGTTTTTGCGGCTGCCCGTGCATGCCATCTCTCGCTCTGCCGACAGTATCCTGGCAAGGGGAAAGCCTTATCCAACGGTTCCTATGGGCATCCAAGGCAAACGCATTGCCGTCGAACCCGGCCATCTTCGCCCCTGGCTCAAAGAGGCTGTTTTGGCAGGGGGTGGCGAAATTGTGCCCCTGGCAGAAGCAGAAGCCTTGGTCTGGGCCGATGCCTTTGATGTGCCCGGCCTGAAGTGCTGTCTGGCGGAAGGGAAAGGGATCCGCTGGGTGCAGCTGCCCTGGGCGGGGGTAGAGCCTTTTGTCCGGGCAGGGGTTTTGCATCCTGCCTATGTGTGGACTTGTGGCAAGGGAGTCTATGCTCAACCGGTGGCGGAACATGCCTTGGCCCTGACCTTGGCCGGCTTGCGCGACTTGAAGATCCGCGCCTTGGCCCAAACGTGGCAGGAAGGCTCCGGTACCAGCCTCTGGGGCAGCCGCGTGGTCATTTTTGGGGCCGGGGGCATCGCCCAAGAGTTGATCAAGCTGTTGCAGCCTTTTCAATGCTCCATCGACGTGGTGCGTCGCAAGGCGGATCCCTTGCCGGGGGCCACACGGGTGGTGACGCTCGCGGAACGGCAAACGGTGTTGGCAGAGGCAGACGTGGTGATCTTGGCCTTGGCTCTCACGCCGGAAACTGAGGGGATCATCGCCCAAGCTGAGTTGGAGCAGATGGGATCCCAGTGCTGGCTGGTGAATGTGGCGCGAGGCAAGCACATCGTGACCTCCGACTTGGTGGCCGCCCTGCAGCAGGGGGTCATTCGCGGGGCCGCCTTGGATGTCACGGATCCCGAACCCCTACCGGATGGGCATCCCCTCTGGAGCTTGCCCAACTGCCTGATTACCCCCCACACTGCTCTTACCGATGCCATGATTGTCCCAGCCCTCTCTAAGCGGGTGCGAGAAAATGTGCGGCGCTTCCGGGCCGGGGATCCCTTGCTGGGGGTGGTGGATCTGGCTTTGGGGTACTGAGGCCCCCAGTCCCTCCCTTTTGAGGAGCCTGGGATCAGAACATTTGACGCCAAACCCTACTGCGGAGCCATCTCCTGCACGCGGGCAGCAATGGCCTCTGCCATCTCCTGAGTGCCGACGGGATCCCCTGTGGCCAGGTCATAGGTGACCTGCTTGCCCTCGGCGATCACCGCCTGCACCGCCGCCTCCACCCTTGCGGCAGCCTCCCGCTCTCCTAGGTAGCGCAGCATCATCGCCCCGGAGAGGATCAGAGCGCAGGGGTTGACTTTGTTTTGGCCGGCATATTTGGGAGCAGAGCCGTGAATGGCCTCAAAAACCGCAATGCCGTCGCCGATGTTGGCCCCCGGCGCCACCCCCAGCCCGCCGATCATCCCCGCGCACAAGTCGGAAATGATGTCCCCATAGAGGTTGGTGAGCACCAGCACATCGTAGAGCTGCGGCTTTTGCATCAGTTGCATGCACATGTTGTCCACGATGCGATCTTCAAACTCGATGTCGGGATACTCCTGGGCCACCTCCCGCGCCACCTGCAGAAACAAGCCATCGGTGAATTTCATGATGTTGGCTTTGTGCACTGCCGTCACCTTCTTGCGGCCATTCTGGCGGGCGTACTCAAAGGCAAATTTGACAATGCGGCGGCTGCCGAAGTCCGAAATGGGCTTGATGCCGATGGCGGATCCCTCGCGGATGGGTTTGCCGGAAAGGCGCATCATTTCCTCCCGCGCCTGGATGGCTTCCGGCGTGCCCCGTTCAAACTCGATCCCGGCATAGAGATCTTCGGTATTTTCCCGCACCACCACTAGGTCGATGTCTTGAAAAGGGCTTTTGACACCGAGCATAGATTTGGCCGGGCGCAGGTTGGCGAAAAGATCCAGCTCCTTGCGAATGGCCACGTTGACCGAACGAAAGCCAGTACCTACGGGAGTGCCAATCGGCCCTTTGATCGCCACTTTGGTTTCCCGAATGGACTCCAACACCTGGGGTGGCAAGGGGGTGCCGTATTTTTCAATCACCTCCACCCCTGCCTCTACCGGGATCCATTCCAACCCAACCCCGGTAGCCTCCAAGACCGTGGTCATCGCCTTGGCCACTTCCGGGCCAATGCCATCCCCAGGGATCAAAGTCACACGATAGGCCACAGATGCTTCTCCTCGCAGTGTCAACGACAGCGCAAAAACTCCGCCTTGCCAGCGTGAGAGGATCCCCTACAAACGGGTCAGACAACCGGGGATCCGTTGAGCTTAAACGACTATAGAACAGGTTGAGACCGAAAATGCTGCGTCTGCTACCTCAGAAAAGGGGGGGCTAGCCGCAAGATCGGGGACTCGGCGGCAGAGGGACTCGCAGCTCTACAACTGTGCCACTGCCAAAGCGGCGATTACGCCAAGCAATGCTTGCCCCGATCAACTCGGCTCGGTAGCGCATGTTGAGCAACCCGTGGCCATGGCCGGGCGGCTGGGCGGGATCCGCCCCGCTCTTGGACTCCGGCATACCACAGCCATCGTCGATGATCTTCAGCTCCAAGTGGGTGTAGGGAGCCTGAGGGTTGGTAGAGGAACCCGCGTCCTGTTGCGCCTTGGGCTGAATGATGAGATCGATGCGCCGTGCCCCTGCGTGTTTGACGATGTTGTTCAGAGCCTCCTGCACGATGCGGAAAATGTTGCTCTGGCAGGTGGGGCTGAGACGGGAGAGCAGGCCATCGGCTTGGTTGTCGAAACGGGTGAGGAGAGGATGGGGGGAACGTTGGGCGGCCCGTTCCAGGAGACTGCGCAGAGCCGGGCCAAGGTTAAAGGCCCGCATGGCCGTCGGCTGCAAATCTTCCACGATCCCGCGCAATTCGGCCATGGTCTCTCGCAGTTGGGCGCTCATGGCCCGCAACTGAGCCTGTCCGGCTGGGCCAATGGTCGGATCGCCGGATAGCTCTTGGATCTGGCGAGACAAAGCTCCCAGATCTGCCAAGGTTTGGTCGTGCAAATCGGCGGCCAACCGACGACTTTCCGCCTCTCGCCCCTCGGTTAGGCCCCGCAAAGCTGCTGCCGTCGCCTCCTGACGGCGAACCTGCTCGTAGAAAGAGGCCCGCTGCAAGGCTACTGCCGCAATGTCCGCCAGCGCGTTCACCAAGTCCGTATCTCTGGGGGAAAATCCGGCGGCTTCTGAGGCGATATCGGCGGTTTTGCTTCCCCGAACTGCCGGCTCAAACGGCGGCATGAAGGCGCAAAGCACCCCGGCCACCTGGCGAGCATCGGTGACTATCGGCACACCCAACAGGGAGCGGATGCCCTTTTGCAGCAGATGGCGGCGGGCGTGGGCAGACAATGGGAAGGTGTTGACATCTGGAATCAGCAGCGTGTTCAGGTGGCTGTAGCAATTGACCCAGAGGAGCTGGCTTAGCTCAGGGGGCAGCGTCTGTCCCCTTTGGGAAGGGATCCCCGGCTGACGGCAATACTCTTGGATGATGGCCAGAGGTTCTGCAGGAGCGCCGGCCAAGGGTTGCTGAGCCAAAGGACTCCGTCCCGCCTCTGGTGGGGCTGTTGCTCTGCCTACGGCAGGGGAAGGGGAACCGCAAGGCTGTCGCGACGAGGCTGCGAACGGCTCATGGCCACTGCAGGGCGCCACAAAACTGCACCGCTCAACCTGCAAAGCCTCTGCCATGCCCTCGAGGGCAATCTGCACCACCTCCTGGGGATTGTAGGTGCCGCTGAGGCGCTGGGCAATCTGGCGCAAAAGGCTTTCCCGCTGGGCAGAGCTACGGGTTTGCTCGTAAAGCCGCGCTTGCTTGAGGGCGATCCCCGCCTGCTCGGCCACGGCTTCTGCCAACTCCAGATCCTCCGGCTGCCAAGGACGAGGGGTCAGGGAATCGCTGCCAGGGTAGCGGATTAGGGCAATGCCCCCCAACAGTTCTTGGGGCCTGTCCGGATGCTCAGAAGCAAATAGGGGCACCAACAACAGCCCACTCCCCTGGCTCTGAGGCTTTAGATCGGCCCAGGACTGAGCCGTCTGCGGCTCCGGCACCACCACAGGCCCCCTCAAGGTGGCGAGCAAACTGGCCCCCAAGCGCAACTTGGCTCGAATCGTCTCCGGCAAGTCCGGCGGGATCCCAGGCTCAACCCAGGGGCAATCTGGGGATCCCACCAACGGCCCCCTTGTCGGCAACAGAGTGTCCAGCAACGACTCCGTCCCGCCCACGCGAACGGTGGGGGAAAGCTGCGGCGCATAAAGGCCAACAGGGTGTAGCAGCTCCTGCTCCGGCTGCCAGAGGGCCAAGATACACACATCTGCCTGAAAAGCCGCCCCGATCTGCTGGGTGATCGCATGGAAGAGGGTGGTGGGCTCCAGGCTGGAGCGAATCGCCGCCGTGATCGAGTGCAACAGAGCCAGCCGTTCCGTCTGCTGATGGGCATGCTCGAACAGGCTGGAACGGGTGAGGGCAATGGCCAGTTGAGAGGCCACCGAGCGCAACAGCTCGATCTCCTCCGGCTGCCAAAGGTGGGGTGTGGTGACGTACACTCCCAACAACCCAATCATCTCCCCTGGCTCTGCAGCCAAACCGGGCCGTCCCCCATCCTTCCCGCCAACCTCCGAAAGCCCTACTCCTGCCGAGCCCACCGACTGCACCGGGATCAGCACCGCCGAGCAAGCCTGCAGCGCCTGGAGAGCGGCCAACCCCTCTGGGGTCAGGAGATCTCGATCCGGCAGCAGAGGCAAGGCTATTTGCACCACCTGCCCCGTCCGCAGGCGCTCGCACAGCGAGCCAAAGTCCTGGATCCGGTACACCTCTCCTAGGGAGGGGGTTAGCCCAGGGCTCAGGGCCTCATGGCTGACCCGAACCGTCTGCTGATCCGGGCTGAGACTGTAAAAACAGCAGCGGCTCAGCCCCTTCACCCCTTTCGAGAGAAAGGCCTGCTGCAGCTCCTTCAGGGCAGTGCTGACGATTTGATCCCACTGCAAAAAGCGGTGAACAGTGCTGGTGATGCGGTTGAGCAGCGCCTCCCGCACCGCCTGCCGTCGGCTGCGCTCCAGCAGCTTGGCATTGATGATGGCGCTGGCGATATAGGAACAGAGGAACTTCACCACTTCCAGAAAGCTGGCTTCCAGAGGTGTCCGGCTCAGCAGAGCCAAAGCCCCCAGCCGCTCCTCCCCTCGGTTAATCGGGTAGGCAACAAAGCCCCGCAAGCCATTGGCCTTCACCCACTCCGGGGCGGGCATCCAGGCTTCTTGGGCGGGATTGTTGCTCAAAAGCGGCAGCCCCTCCTGGGCCACCCGTCCTAAAGGGCTGTCGTCAGGATAGATCCGCTGAATTTGGTCGTGAGCAGGGCTGAGCAGGCCGGCATGGGCCACCGACTGAAAACATCCTTCCTGCGGGTCGAAAATCCAAAGGCGAGCTGAGGCCGCGCCCAGGCGATTTACCATCTGCTGTACCAAGGTCTGGGCCAGCTTGAGCACACACTGCTCCAGCTCCCCCATCTCTACAGAGTCCGAAGAGGATGGGGAAGATAACTGAGAAGAGAGCAGCACCAGTTCTTGGACAATTTGGTTTGCAGCCTGTAGCTGGCGTGACAGCATGGGATCCCGATTGCGGCAGCGGTGCGGAGCACTTTCAACAGAGGCAACCGAAGGCATGACAGCAAGAGATGGGCTTCCATCAACAAGAAACCAACTTCTGCACAGCCTCTAACCGCCCCAAAGCCCAGCCCCGCCGCTGGAGAAGGGCAAAAGATTCCAGCAAATCCGGCCCCTGCAGATCCCCTGTCAGGGCGGCCCGCAAACTCTTCATCAGCAGGCCCTTTTTCATGTTCTGGCCCTTGGCCACCTGATCCACCAGCGGTTTTAAGCTGTCCGCCGAAACCTGGGGCAGCTCGGCAGCAGCCAACGTGGTGGCCATTGCAGCCATAGCCTCTGCCACCCCAGGCAGGCGCAACTGTTCCAGAGCTGGCAACGTGTAGCTGAGGGGCTCCTGAAACAAAAAGCGGCTGAGCGGAGGAGCCTCTGCCAGGCGGTCGATACCATCGGCAATCAGGCGGGCCACATCTTCCAACCAGGTGGGATCCGGCACCTCGGAAAGGTCAAACCCTGCCGCCTGCCAAAAGGGGGTGAGCCGTTCTACCAGTTCTGGCGGAGAAAGCCGCTTGATGTACTGGCTGTTGATCCAGTTGAGCTTGTCCCAGTCAAAGCGGGCAGCCGCACGGTTAACCCGGTCAAAGTCGAACAGCGCAGCCGCCTTTTCCAAAGAGAAAAGCTCTTCCCCATCCGGGGGCGACCAACTGAGCAAAGCCAAATAGTTCTTGAGAGCTTCCGGCAAAAAGCCCAGTTGCTGGAACTCTGCTACCGAAGTTGCCCCATCCCGTTTGGAGAGCTTTTTCCCCTCCGGGTTCAGGATTAAAGGAGAATGCGCGAACTGGGGAGGTTCGTAGCCAAGAGCGCGGTAGAGCAAAATCTGCTTGGGGGTATTGCCGATGTGATCTTCGCCGCGAATCACATGGGTGATGCCCATGTCAATATCATCCACCACCACCGCCAAGTTGTAGAGAGGGTAGCCATCCGCTCGGGCAATGACCATATCCCCCCCCAAGTCCTGGGTGTTCCAGGTAATGGGGCCGCGAATGAGATCCACCCAAGACACTTCCAGGGGCTCCTCGATTTTGAAGCGGATCACCGGCTGCCGACCCTCGGCTTCGTAGGCCCGTCGCTGGGCTTCGGTGAGAAAGCGGTGGCGGTTGTCGTAGCGGGGGGCTTTGCCGGCGGCCTTCTGGGCAGCGCGCATCTCCTCCAGCTCCGCCTCGCTGACGTAGCAGCGGTAGGCCAACCCTCGATCCAGAAGCTGCTGTACCACCGCTTGATAGCGCTCGATGCGCTTGGATTGGTAGACCGGCCCTTCGTCCCAGTCTAGGCCCAACCAGGCCAGGCCCGCCAAAATGTTGCGGGTGTAGCGGGGCAAAGAGCGGTCGCGGTCGGTGTCCTCGATGCGCAAAATGAACCGGCCACCGTGGCGACGGGCATACAGCCAGTTGAACACTGCCGTTCGGGCGGTGCCGATGTGCAGATTTCCGGTTGGGCTGGGGGCAATGCGAACACAAACACTCACAGGTCTAAGGATCCCAAGCAGAGTATCCCGATCCTAGTCGGCGGCGAGATCCTTTGTCATGTTGGCGTTCTATTGGGTTGCAGGCGGTTGCCAATCGAGGCATTTCGAGTAGAATCCGCCTTAGCTGCCGGTCAAAAGGTAGGCTTCATGGGGATCCAAGTCAATGAGCAACGTTCAAACCCCGCTTTTTTCCGGTGTTGAGGAAAAGCTGTAGCGCAGGAGGAATCACAGCACATGCGTCTGACTTCGGCCATTCTTCTGGGTTGTCTATCCGCCGGGATCCCGATTGGATCCGCCTTGGCCCAAATTGCCTATCCTTCCTATCCGGTGGGAGATGCCCTGGATAGGATCCTGTTGGATACAGGCAGGAATGTGGATCCGGTCATTTTCCCTGAGGAGGTGGTGCGCTCCCAGGCCCGGCAGACCACCGCCTTCTTCACCACGCTGCTGAACCAACGCACCAACATCCCACCCCTGCGCTCGCTAGATTTGCCCAGTCCCTATCAGGCTTCGGTTCGTACCCAGGCCGGGTACTACCGCGTGACCCAGACAGAGCCCGTTTTGGATTTTGAAATCTTGCGCTAGGCAGGGCAGGTATTCGGGGCCTACTCCAGCACCGGTCTGCTGCTGTCAGAATCCTCCTCCTGTGGGGCGGGGAGTATGTCAAAATTCGGCAAGAACCCTTGAGTGGCCGCAATGATCCCACCGGATGGATCCTCCCTTTCCTCTGTCCCTGCTTGGCATAGCCTCACCCTTGCCGCCGCCATCCAGAAGTTGCAGACCGATCCCGATCGCGGCCTCACCACTCAGCAGGTAATCCAGAGGCAGCGGGAGTATGGCCCCAATGAGCTGATCACCTCCTCTGGCCGTAGCTCCTGGCAAGTCCTGCTGGATCAATTCCGCAACGTCATGCTGCTGATGCTGATCGCTGTAGCCGCGATCTCGGCCACTTTGGACTTGCAAGAAGGCGAGTTTCCCAAAGATGCCCTGGCCATTTTGTTGATCGTCGGCCTCAACGGCAGCCTGGGCTATTTGCAAGAAAGTCGGGCGGAAAAAGCGCTGGCAGCCCTGAAAAAACTGGCTTCCCCTACCGTGCGGGTGGAGCGGGATGGCCTGTGGCAAGAAGTTCCGGCCAGCCAACTGGTGCCGGGGGATCGCGTGTTGCTGGAGGCGGGGGTGCAGATCCCAGGCGATGGGCGCTTGGCCGAGGCCGTGAACTTGCAGGTGCGAGAGGCAGCTTTGACCGGAGAAGCCACCCCTGTAACCAAACAGGCAGACTGCGTCCTCCCGCCGGATATCGAGCTGGGGGAACGGCGCAACATGGCCTTCATGGGCACCGAAGTGATTCAGGGGCGAGGGATCCTCTTGGTTACTGCCACCGGCATGAACACGGAGCTGGGCAAGGTGGCGAAGCTGCTGCAAACGGTGGAAAACGAGCCCACTCCCCTGCAGCGGCGCATGAGCCAACTGGGCAATGTGCTGGTGTCGGGATCCCTGGCTTTGGTGGCCCTGGTGGTGGGGATAGGGCTGCTGCAAGCCGGGAGCATGGCCCCCTTTACCTCGCTTTTGGAAACTTCCTTGAGCATGGCCGTGGCCGTGGTACCAGAGGGGCTGCCTGCGGTGATCACTGTCACCCTGGCCATAGGCACCCAACGCATGGTGCGCCGCCACGCCCTGATCCGCCGCCTGCCGGCAGTAGAGACCCTGGGATCCGTGACCACCATCTGCTCCGACAAAACCGGCACCCTCACGGAAAACAAAATGGTGGTAACCGACATCATTACCCCCGACCGCCATTACCACGTCAGCGGCACCGGTTACATTCCCAAGGGATCCTTCTACTGCGGCGGCCAGCCCATAGATCCCGGGAGCGCCCCGGATCTGCAGGCCATCTTGCGGGCCGTGGTGTTCTGCAACGATGCCCTGTTGCAGGCCAGCCTCCAACCCGTTGCCGGTCGCAACCCTCGGTCTGCAGTTTCTTCCCCCCCTTCAACGCCCACCTGGTCCATCCTGGGGGATCCCACCGAGGCCGCCCTGCTGGTGGCAGCCGCCAAGGCCAACCTCCACAAAGGCTCTTTACAGGAGCGCTACCCACGGGTGCAGGAGCTCCCCTTCAGCTCGGAACGCAAGCGCATGAGCGTGGTGATCCAGGAAAACGGCGGCTACTGCGTCTACACCAAGGGATCCCCAGAGCTGGTGCTGGAGCGGTGTGATCGCATCCAGAAAGGGGGAACTTGGCAGGAGCTGTCGGAAACCGATCGCCAAGCCATCCTCGGCACCAACAACCGCCTGGCCGCCCAAGGTATCCGGGTTCTGGGGGTAGCCACCCAGAGGCTAGAGCGGATCCCGGACAACGGGGAAGAAGTGGAGCACAACCTGGTTTGGCTGGGCCTGATGGGGATGCACGATGCTCCGCGACCAGAGGCACGAGAGGCCGTGGCCCGCTGCCGAGAAGCCGGGATCCGCACGTTGATGATTACCGGCGACCACCAACTGACAGCTGTTGCCATTGCCCGCCAGCTGGGCATTCTCGAGTCGGAGGATCAGGCGATTGACGGGCGTACCCTCTCCCGCTTGAGTTTCGAGGAGCTGCTGCAAACGGTACAAACCGTCAGGGTCTATGCCCGCGTCGCCCCCGAACACAAGCTGCGCATTGTCCAGGCCTTGCAAAAGCAAAACGAGTTCGTGGCCATGACTGGGGATGGGGTCAACGACGCCCCTGCCCTGCGCCAAGCGGATATTGGCATCGCCATGGGCATCACGGGCACCGATGTGAGCAAAGAGGCCAGCGATATGGTGCTGCTGGACGACAACTTCGCCACCATCGTGGCCGCCATTGAAGAAGGGCGAGTGGTCTACAGCAACATCCGCCGCTTTGTGAAGTACATTTTGGGCAGCAACATCGGCGAAGTGCTGACGGTGGCTGCCGCCCCCATCCTGGGCTTGGGGGATGTGCCGCTGACACCCCTACAGATCTTGTGGATGAACTTGGTGACCGATGGCCTGCCCGCTCTGGCCTTGGCTTTGGAGCCGGCGGAGCCAGGGGTGATGCAGCGCCCCCCCTTCAACCCCAAAGAGAGCATCTTCGCCCAGGGGCTGGGAGCCTACATGGTGCGCATCGGCGTGGTTTTTGCCATCTCCACAATCCTCATGATGGCCATTGTGGAAGCCTACATCCCCCACTGGCGCACGATGGTCTTCACCACCCTGTGTATCGCCCAGATGGGCCATGCGCTGGCCGTGCGCTCCAACGAGAAGCTCACCATCGAGACCAACCCTTTTTCCAACCCCTACCTGCTGGGCGCGGTCCTGACCACTCTGCTCTTGCAATTGGCTCTGCTCTATGTGCCTTTCTTGCGCAGCTTCTTTGGCACAGAGGAGCTAACCCGCACTGAACTTTTGATCTGCTTGGGCTTTAGCACCGTGGTTATGGTCTGGGTGGAGTTGGAAAAACTCTATTGCCGCTGGCGCAAGGGATCCCGCTGAATCTTCACAATTATTTTTCACAATAAAGCATCTTCACAATAAAGAGTCTCTCTCCCTACTGCACCCAGAAACAAAGCTTTGAGCCAAGACTCATTTCCCCAAAAAGCCACTCTTGAGGAATCCTGCCCATTGCATAGAGGCCATTTCCGCAAGTTGGCTGAGCTTCCTCTTTTGACCTGCAGGATAAGCTGGAAAAACTTGCTGGAATACCTTGCTCTGGGTTTTATGCACGGGGGGCTGTGGGCAGCAGGGAAAACGGTGGGCCTGGTGGATCCCTCTGGCCTTGCCTTTTGGCTGCTGGGATCCCTCTTCTTGGCTCTCCTGCTGCTTGGCGTCAGCCTGGGGGAAAGTCAGCCGCTTTCTGTCTTCAGAGGGATCCTGGGATCCCTTTCTCGAAGATTTCCCTTCCAACCTCCTAGAGGCACCCCCAGCCCAGAGGCTCGTTTTCGGGCAGCCTTGGAAGCCAGCTTGGATGCTATTTACCTGCTGGAGGCGGTGCGGGATCCCGTTACCCGCGAGATCATCGACTTTGTCTTTGTGGATGTCAACGCCAAGGGGGAAGAGCTCATTTCCCTCCAGCGCCGGCAGATCATCGGCCAGCGGCTGTGCGAGCTGCTGCCCATCAACCGCTGGGGGGGCTTTTTTGAGAAATACAAGCGAGTGGTGGAAACCGGCATTCCTCTGGAAGAGGAGTTCCCCATTTCGGGGCAGCCGGGCTTGAAGGCCAGCTGGATCCATCACCAAGTGGTGCCGGTGGGAGACGGGATCCTCATCACCAGCCGCGACATCAGCGAGCGGGTCAAGATGGAGCGGGCTCTACAGGAAAGCGAGTCTCGCTACCGCGCCCTCTACGAGGCCATTCCCGACTTGATTTTTGAGCTCAGCGCCGAGGGAGTCATTCTTCATTGCAAGCCTTCCCCTTACGTTCCCACCCGACATCCGCCTGAGTTTTACGTGGGTTGCCGCGCCCAAGACGTGTTTACTGGCTCGCTAAAAGAGCAGTATCCATCTCTGGCGGAGGGGGCCTTGGTCAGCCAGACGCCGCAGTACCTAGAGTACGAAGTTGAGATTGAGCCGGGGATCCGCTGCTATCGGAGAGCCTGCGTTGTCGCTCACGGGAGAGACAAAGTTTACATCCTGGTGCGAGATATCACCGAGCGGAAACAGGCGGAGTTGGCCCTTAGAGAAATGGAAGCCACCCAGCGGGCCATTCTCCAAGCCATCCCCGACCTCATCCTTCGCCTGAATAGCCAGGGCATCTGCCTGAGCTTTATTTCCGGAGGCGATATCCATCTCTACACTCCAGCCGAGCAGCACTTGGGCCGATCCCCCCGGGAAATTCTGCCGCTGGAGCTGGCAGAGCAGCGGCTTTTCTATGTTCAGCAAGCTCTGGCCACCCAAACCCAACAGCGCTACGAGTACAGCATTGAAGTTCAAGGGGAGGTACGCTACGAAGAGGCCCGCATTGTCCCTCTCAACAGCCAGGAAGTCCTGGCAATCGTGCGGGATATTACAGAAGCCAAGCAGGCGGAGCTGGCCCTGAAGGCTGCTGGACAGCTGCAGCGAGCCATTCTAGAAGCCATTCCCGACTTGATCTTTCGCCTGGACAGCCAGGGCATCTGCTTGAGCTTTGTCTCGGGGGGCGAGGTTCTTCCCTATGGCTCGCCGGACACCTACGTGGGCCGATCCCTGCAGGAGCTTTTGCCACCGGAGTTGGCCGAGCGGCGGCTTTTCTTTATTCGGCAGGCCCTGAGCACCCAGACGCGGCAGCGCTACGACCAAAGCATCGAGATTGAAGGGGAGACCCGCCACGAAGAGGTGCGCATTGTGCCCCTCAACGCCCAAGAGGTGGTGGTGATCGTCCGCGATGTAACCGACAGGGTGCGATCCCAGCAGGCCGTCCAGGAAAGCGAGCAGAAGTTCCGGGCTCTGTTTGAGAATGCCGCTGTGGCCATCCTCATCCGTCATGCAGAGACGAGCGAGATCCTGGAGGCCAACTCCCAAGCCATTGCCGCCTACGGGTTTTCCAGCCTGGAGGAGCTGCGAGCCTTCGACACTTCCGAGCAGTCTCCCTATCGCCGGGCTTTGCAGGGGAGGGAGTTTGCTTTGCAGCCCCACTTGGAGCAGGCCCGCCAGCAGGGATCCGCCCGCTTTGAGTGGCAATGGCAGCGGCAGGATGGCCGAGTTGTCTGGGAAGACGTGTTTGTGCAGCCCCTTGTCTTGCGCGGGATCCCGTGTTGGGTGTTTACCGCGGTGGACATCACTGCCCGCAAGTCGGCAGAAGCGGAGCTGGAGCAGTTTTTCTCGGTGGCTCTGGATTTGCTTTGCATTGCCGATGCCCAAGGGTACTTTCGCCGTCTCAACCGCGCCTGGGAGACCACCCTGGGCTATTCCCTGCAGGAGCTCCAGAGCCGACCGTTTTTGGAGTGGGTTCATCCGGACGACCTCCCCGCCACGCAGGCGGCCATGCAGCAGCTTATCGAAGAGAAACGGCTGGATCACTTTGTCAACCGCTACCGCACCCAGGACGGCAGCTATCGTTTCATCGAGTGGCGAGCCTCTTTGGCCGGATCCCTGTTCTACGCCGCCGGACGGGATATCACCGTAGCCAAGCTGGCAGAAGAGCAGATGAAAGCAGCCAAGGAAGCTGCCGAAGCCGCCAGCCGGGCCAAGAGCGAGTTCCTGGCCACCATCAGCCACGAGATCCGCACCCCCATCAACGCCATTTTGGGGATGACCAGTCTACTCCTGGACACCTCCTTGGATCCGCAGCAGCAGGATTGGGTACAGACCATCCGCTATGGAGGCGAGGTGCTGCTGAACCTAATCAACGACATCCTCGATTTCTCCAAGATCGAGTCCCAAAAACTGGAACTGGAGGAAATACCCTTTTCCTTGCTGCAGTTGGTGGAAGAGCTGCTGGATTTGATGGCCGCCCAAGCCCAGAGCAAGGATCTGGAACTGGTGGCCTGGGTGGATCCCAACCTGCCGCCAACCTTGATAGGGGATCCCAACCGGCTGCGCCAAATCCTGGCCAATCTGCTCAGCAACGCCATCAAGTTCACCCCCCAGGGAGAGGTAGTGGTGACGGTCGAGGCAGGGGAGAGGGATCCTGAAAAGCAATGGGTCAACGTTCAGGTGCGGGATACAGGCATTGGCATTCCCCCCGAAAAATTGGATCGCCTCTTCAAGCCCTTCAGCCAGGTGGATAGCTCCATCAGCCGCCAGTTTGGGGGCACCGGCCTGGGCTTGGCCATCAGCCAGCGTCTCTGCCAGCTCATGGGGGGAGCAATCGGGGTGGAAAGTCAGCCGGGCCAGGGATCCACTTTTCGCTTTCGCATTCCCCTGAAGAGGCCAGACCAGGAGCTGTTGCCAACCGCCGCACCGGATCCGTGCTTGGCCGGCAAGCGGGTTTTGCTGGTGGAAGACAACGCCAGTCAACGGCAGTTGCTATCCCGACTGCTGAGCGCTTGGGGCATGGAGGTAACCTGTTGCGCCTTGGCGGCAGAAGCCCAGGCTGCAGCTAGAACCCATTCTTTTGACCTAGCCCTTCTGGATGCCACCCTGCCAGACCGGGATGGCTTGACCCTGGCGGCTGACCTGCAGACAGCGCAACCCCGCCTGTTGCCCATAGTGCTGACGGGGCGCAACTTCATCTCCACAGCAGACCCTCTCCCCACTTTGGCCAAGCCGGTCAAAGCCTCCCAACTGCGGAAGCTGCTGCTGGGGCTTGTGGGAGAAAAAGCTCCTTCCTCCTTATCTTCCTCTCCCGCCGCTCCTCCCTCCATTTGGGACGCGACCCTGGCCAGCCGCTACCCGCTTCAGATCCTGGTGGCAGAGGATAACCCGGTTAACCAGAAGGTGATTCGCCTCATGCTGGAGCGATTGGGCTACCGGCCCGACATAGTCGGCAACGGTCTGGAAGCCGTCCAAGCTCTGCGCCTGCGACCCTACGATCTGGTGTTGATGGATATGCAAATGCCGGAGCTGGATGGTCTTGCGGCCACCCGTCGCATCCGCGCTGAACTGCCTCCTGAGCGCCAGCCTCGCATTGTTGTCCTCACGGCCAATGTGTTTTCGGAAGGCCGTGCTGCTGCCCAAGCTGCTGGGGTAGATGGCTATCTAACCAAACCCTTGGAGCCAGCCGCCCTAGTCCGGGTTCTTCAGGGATCCCTTCCCCTTCCCAAGCCGGCCAGCCAAGAAGAGGATCCGCCCCTCGACCCCGTTATCCTCGCCCAGATGCGGGCAGTCTTCAGCTCTCCAGAAGCCTGGCAGGAGATGATCCAAACCTACCGGCAGGACAGCGAAGCTCTATTGGGATCCCTGCGGCAGGCCCTAGAGCAGCGGGATCCCCAAGCCATTGCTCGGTTGGCCCACCGCCTCAAAGGCGGCAGCAGCACCCTGGGCGCCAAACGTCTGGCCGAGCTGTGTCAGCAGTTGGAAAAGCTGGTTCATGCCGAGCCAGCCAGTTCTGTAAAATGGGATACTATAGAGCAAGCCGTGCAGCAGCTGGAGGTGGCATATCGGCAAGTTATCCTCAGTCTCTGAGTGCAGAGCTTTTCTCCCTCTCCTCTTGATGCCTATGCTGAGGCCCAATCCCCACCCTTCGGCCAGCTCGCCGGCGGTTCCTGAGGCCCAGGCAGGATCCCCCTCGCCTGAAAAGAAACCGTTGTTGTTGATCGCGGACGATGAGCCCAGCCAGCGACTCTTGGTTCGCTACGCCCTTGAGCGAGAAGGCTACCAAGTCCTGGAAGCCAGCAGCGGCGAGGCTTGCTTGCAGCTAGCCGCTCAACACCCAGTGGATATGGTCTTGCTGGATGCGGTCATGCCGGATGTGGATGGGTTTGAGTGCTGTCGCCGCCTCCATGCTCAAAACTCGGATCTGCCCATCCTCATCGTCACGGCGCTGGAAGATGAGTCCTGCGTGGATGAAGCCTTTGCTGCCGGGGCCAACGATTACATTTCCAAACCCATTCGCTGGTCGGTTTTGAAGCGGCGCATCCGCCACCTGATCCAGGCCAGCCAAGCCCAACGCCACCTGCGGGAACTTAACCAAGCCCTAGAAGCCAAAGTGCAGGAACGTACCGCCCAGCTGGCCTGCCAGGTACAGGACTTGCAGCAGCTCAACCGCCTTAAGGATAGCTTTCTGGCCAGCGTTTCCCACGAGCTGCGCACCCCCCTCACCAAGATCAAGCTGGCCCTGGAGCTATTGGGCCGCTCCCCTCTAGACGAGAAGCAGCGCCAATACCACCGCATCGCTTTGGAAGAATGTCAAGCTGAAATCGAGCTGATCAACAAGTTGCTGGATCTGCAGGGCCTGGAAGCCAAGGAGTTGGGCTCTGCGGCTGCCGCCATCGATCTCCACAGCCTTTGCACAAGCCTGCTCGACGGGGTGCGAGAACGGGCTCAAGCCCGGCAACTGAAGCTGGAGATGGCAGAGCTGACCTCATTCCCGGCAGTGCTCTACAGCTACCCGCAGCGGCTAACCCTGATCCTGAAGGAACTGCTGGAAAATGCCTGTAAGTTTACCCAGCCGGGCGGAACCCTCCGCTTGGAGGTGCAAGCCTTTCCCGGTGGGGTTGAGTTAAGAGTCGGCAACACCGCCCAAATCGAGCCTGACCACCTGCCCCACCTTTTCGAACGCTTTTACCGTGTGCCTTCTGAGGATCCCTGGGCGCAACCGGGCAGCGGCCTTGGACTGGCCTTGGTGAAGCATTGGGTGGAGTATCTGCAGGGCCAAATCCGGGTCACCAGCCAGAAGGGATGGACTTGGTTTGTCCTTTGGCTGCCCAGCCTAGAGCCCTCCAACCGTTGACGCCCAAAGGCGGGTGGGAGGCAGCGATTGAGACTTTAGTGACCAACGACAGCAGCAGTCTCAGCAGTGGCAAAGGAGGTGCCACACCCACAACTGGCGACTGCGTTGGGGTTCTTGAAGCGGAAACCGCCCCCCAGCAGATCCTCGGAAAAATCGACGGTGGTGCCGCTGATCAAGGTCATGCTCAAGGGATCCACTGCCACCTGGATATCCCCAAAGTCGAAGGTATGATCGTCAGGGTTGGCCTGAGACTCGAAGTTCATCACATAAGAGAGGCCAGAGCAGCCGCTCGGCTTGACCCCCAGACGCAGGATGGGCTGGGATCCCTCTTTTTCGTACTTGCTGCGCAGGCGCTTCAACTCTTGGATGGCGCTATCGGTCAGGGTGATCATGACGAGAAGGCTCAAGGGTACGTTCTACTCCCCATCCTATCAAGGGTTTTTTCTCGGCCAGCGAGAGCATGACTCTAGTCAATAATAAGCTCAACTATACTGAAAATAATGTATAATATGTTCAGTACGGATTACTA
>NZ_JANSIF010000025.1:0-40618 GCF_047461935.1 Synechococcus sp. R55.4
GGTAGTAATCCGTACTGAACATATTATACATTATTTTCAGTATAGTTGAGCTTATTATTGACTAGAGTCATGCTCCCCTCTTCACGTTGGGAGAGGGGCCAGGGGTGAGGGCCCGTTAATCCAAGCGGCGGCCTGTCAAACGCACAAAAATGTCTTCTAAGTTGGCCGGGCGCACCATGAGGCCGGTTTTGTCAGGTTCAGCTTCCAACTGCCGCTGAGCTTCCGCCAAGCTGGGGAAAAAGGTGTACTCCACCTCCCGGCCAGGACAGGATCGCACCAGCAGGGCCTCTCCATACTTGGCCCGCAGTTGCTCGGTGCTGCCCAACTCGATTAACCTTCCCCCATCCATGATGCCGATGCGGTCGCACAGCTCTTCTGCCTCCTCCATGTAGTGGGTGGTAATCAGCAAGGTCATGCCCTGCCGATTGAGATCCCGCAAGATCTCCCACAACAGCCGCCGCGCCTGGGGATCCAACCCGACGGTGGGCTCGTCCAAAAACAAAATCTGGGGGCGATGCAGTAACGCCCTGGCCACCTGCAAGCGTCGTTTCATTCCCCCTGAGAGGGTTTTCACTTTGTCTTGCCGGCGATCCGCCAGCCGCACATACTCCAGCCATTCATCGATGCGCCGTTGCCGCTCTGGGTTGGGGATGTGGTGCATACGCCCGTGGAACTCCAGGTTTTCCCAAACGGTCAGCTCTGCCTCTAGGGTGATAGGCTGCAGAACTACGCCAATTTGCTGCCGCACCGCCACCGGATCCCGCACCACGTCATACCCCCCCACCCGGATGGATCCCTGGCTGGGTCGGGTAAGGCTAGTAAGCATGCGGATGGTGGTGGATTTGCCGGCGCCGTTGGGCCCCAACAGGGCAAACACTTCCCCCTGGGGGATCTGCAGGCTCAAATCTTGAACGGCAACCTGCTGCCCAAAGCGCTTCCACACCCCCTGCATTTCCACCGCCACCGTCTTGGTTTGGGGCAAGGTTGGGGCCGTCGAAAGAGCTGTCACAGTCCGCTCCGGTAAAGTGTAAAGAAATCTTTATTCTCCAGCATACGCCAGCCGTGTCAGCAAGCTGCAGGTTCTATCAGGGATCCCTGCCCTTGGCAGTAGTTTATGCTATCCCTTCAAGTCTTCCGTGGCTGTGATCTCGTTCCCTGTGGTTTTTCTCTAAGCTCTGCAAATAGCATACATTGCACCTGAAGAGTGAGTTGCGTCCGCAGGGCAGGGCATGAGCGTACAGCAGATAGGGGAAGTTGTGCTAAATGGCTAGTGCTGTATTTGTACCTATGGGTAACAATAAAGACACAAGCTTGAGCGGTCTGGCTGTCAGACTGGGGCTTTCTTCTCAGTGAAGCGACCTCCCTCAGCGCCCACCGATACCCTCTACTAACCAATCTGAATCTGATCTGAGCAAAATGCAGAGCAAAGACCGGTTCGACCAAATTGACTTCCGGCTGGATCGCCTGGTTGGGGCTGTGTTGACCCTGGCCGAGGCCGTCAGCTTCGTCAAGGATGACCTGACCCATCTGAAAGCCATTGTTCAACAACAGGTGCTGATATCCCAGGAGCAGAGCACTTGGCTGGGAGAGTTAAAGGCAATATGTCAACAGCAAGCCGATACAGCTCGTCGCCAATCTGAGACGATTGAGCGCATTATTGCCCATCTCCTGCCCACTCAGGATCCCAAGTCTTGAAGGATCAGAGGGCAACCTGGGGGCGTGCCACAATGGCAGCAGAGCTGAGGTTTTCCACCGTTGGAGTGCCAGGTTGCAGCAGCAGGACAGGGTTCTGTTGAGGCTGAGGAGCTGCTTGCTTTTTTTCGCTGCCGACGTTTGCCTTACCTGGATCGCTTTGGCCCTCAAGAGGCCAAGCTGCCGCCGGACAACCTGCTGGAGCAATGGCGGCGGGATCGCCAAACCCTGGCAGCCGCTGTGTTTGAGCGATTCCCCGGAGAACGGGTTGCGCCGGGCAATGAAGCTCTCTTGGCAGCCATGGCCGACGGGGCGGAGCGGATCTACGGCGGACGGATTGCCGCAGAGCTGTTTTGGCAACCGCAGGAAGATCTCAACTGTACTGCTGAGGCAGAGCTGTTGCAGCTTGCTTCTGAACCTGTCCCTCACTCCTCCTCTCCAAGGGATCCCATCCCTGCCCCAGAAGACTGCGAGATGGTGCCCGCTCTTGCGTTGCCGCCTGAAGCTGTTCCAGAGAGACGTTCAGTTTGGGTGAGCAGCTCCCTGGATCTGCTGATTCGGGATCCCACTCTCGTTGGCAGAAGTCGCCACGCCGCCCAATCTTCCTATCTGCCGGTTCATATTCGTATCGGCAAACGCCCCAAACCGGAATACGAATTGTTGCTGGCTTTGCAGGCAGAGTTGCTCGGATCCCTGCAGGGAAACGTTCCCAAGCGGGGCATTTTGATCCTGAAAGATGGGAAGTGGCACCCCGTCCACCTGAGCCGCCGACGAGCACAGGTGCGGCAATTGCTGCAGGAGTACCTGCACTCCCTCAACCAGCCGGAACCACCGCAGGTGTTCATGGCCCGCAGCCGCTGCCATCTTTGCCACTGGCGGGAGCATTGTCGCCAGTTGAACGCCGCCGCTCAACCCCTCAGCCTGCTGCCGGGCGTAACGGGATCCCGCTATCCCCTTTTGCAAGAGGCGGGGATCCACTCGATTGAAGCCCTGGCCAACGCTCAGTTGGATAGGTTGCAAGCCATTCCCAAGTTGGGATCCGGCGTGGCCCTGCAACTGCAGCTGCAAGCCCGTGCCACCCTCAGCCGGCAGCCTCTCTGGATTCAATCCCCCCCGGAAACCCTGCCCACCACACCCGTAGAGCTGTACTTCGATATCGAGGCGGATCCCCGCCACAACGTCGCCTATCTGCTGGGCCTGCTGGTGGTGGAGCAAGCCGAGGGGAAAAAGGTTGCGAGCTATCACAGTTGCCTGGCCGCCGAGCCGCGGGAAGAAAGGCAAGCTTGGGAGCAATTCTTGCAACTGGCACAACGCTATCCCGACGCTCCCATCTATCACTTTCACGGCTTTGAGGTGCAGACCTGCCGACGGCTGGGGGAGCAATACCGCACGGATCCCCGACAGCTGCGGCAGTTGTTGCAGCGCTTTGTGGATTTACAGGCCTGGGTGCAACGCTCGGTGGTGCTGCCGATCGAGAGCTATTCCCTGAAAAACATCGCCCGCTGGTTGGGGTTTCAGTGGCGTCTGCCGGATGCCAATGGCGCCCAGTCCATTTATTGGTATAGCCAATGGCTGGAAACTCGGGAGCGCAGATATTTGGAGCACTCGCTTATCTACAACGAGGATGACTGCCGGGCTACCCACCGCCTAAAAGACTGGCTGTCCCAAGGAGTCCTCCATGCCGAATGATGCGAATAAATTGACAAAGACGGCCTATCCCCAGCCGCAAATGCCGCAGCTTGCGCCGCCAGTCTTGTGGCCAGTTGCTGAGGTTTCGTTTAGAATCAGGCAGGACTGTTTAGTTTATCAGGGGAATCCCATGCTGTTGAAATCTCATGAATCTCCTCGCCATCAGGGCAGAAACCGTCGCGGTCGTGGGGGATCGGCACGCAAGCGCCAACTGGACAAACGGAACCGCGCCTTGATGCAACGATTACGACAACGAGAGCAAGCTCTCAACTCTCGATCTTCTCGGCAGGGGCAAGTTAACCCTGCCTTTTTTGTGCTTGCTTCTCCTTGGCCTGGCTACGAGGGATCCCGCTTGGCTGCCTGACCCACCCATTCGATGGCATCGAAGAGTTTGCTTCTCGCGCCTTCAAGACAAAGACTGCGCCTCCACCAATAGACGCCCGCTTTAGCAGTTAGCAACATCAATGGGAAGATTTTGGGGCCCTGGATAAGCGCGAAGCTATCGGCCAAGAACGCGAATGGCTCTGTTCTTGGTGCAGTCAGGATCGGGATGACAGGATTTGAACCTGCGGCCCTCTGCTCCCAAAGCAGATGCGCTACCAAGCTGCGCTACATCCCGGCTTAGCTTTTGTGATTATGCCAGATCCCCGCCTCTGATGCACACCCAAGCAGGGATCCCTCGCTCAAGGCAACAAGGGAAACAAACATTTGTCCAGGTCAGGACTTGAGCATCTTGGCCGGCATGACAATGAGGGTATTCCCCTGTCGCTCCACCACGTAGAGCTCCTGCCCGGCTTGGATTTCCAGGTTGGGAATGCTGCACTTGGCGTTCCAGGTGGAACCCAGATAAGAAACCCGCCCCCGTTCGCCTGGGGGAATGGGGGTGATTGCCCGCGCCTCGCGAGATTCCTCTACCTGAACCGATCCATGGGGCACCAGACGGCGGCTGAGGATAATCAACACCACCGATGCCCCAATCCAGCTGGCAAATTGTACCCAGATCGGCAGCCCCAAATAAGCCAAAAGCCCCGCCAAGAGCGCCGCCAGCCCCACCGAGCCGGCAACCAATTCTGGCAAAAACAATTCGGCAGAAATGAGGACTAACCCGATGACGATCCAAGGCCAAACCATAGAATCCAGGGATCCCACCAAATTCAGTATGGCTCAAAACCCCTGGATCCTTAGCGGGGATCCCTTGAGAAGACTCAGTTGGGGCCTACCCGCCCAAGCGGTAGTTCTCCAAAAACTGCAGGGGATCCATCTCTTCCTGAGGGGAGCTTTTGGGTAGGTTCTTGGATTCGGCGATCCGCATCAAGGTCTCCCAGTCGGTGCTCATGACAAAGGCCACGGCTTGGCGAGCTGCCTCTCGGTGGGGGCAGTCCTCTCCCAAGACACAGCCATCTCGACAGAGGGTGGCGCAATCGTGCGCGGTGCTCCTGGGATCCGGGCCAGCCATGATGTCTTCCTCTCGGTGGGTTTCACGTTTTCTTTAGGATACCTGAAGAGAATCTTGCGCTTGCAGGAGATTTGGGTCAGGGCGGGTAGCTTGGATGAGGAGATGAGGCGACAAGACCTGTTCAAGCAAGAGGAGCCTTATGGAGTTTTCGCAATTGCAAGCGCTGGTGGATCGAGCGCTGGAAGACAAAAAGCTCACCCGCACAGAGGTGGATCAAATCGTCAGCGCCATCCGGGCCGACGGCAAAATCTCCCCTGAGGAGATGGGCTTGCTGGAGTCCATTCGCGAAATGGTGCTCCGCCGGGAGATTCAGGTGGTGGAAACGGCAGATTAAGGGGCAGGGATCCCCAAGTAGAGGGTGACTTCGCTGCGGTTGTGAAACAGGTGGCGGGCTCTCACCAGGGGGAAGGCACTACCCAAGATCTCCAAACTTTGCCGCAGCACCCGCAGGCGGTGTTGGTGGGGTAGCTTCAGGGTCATCACAGCTCTCCCCTGTGGCTGCAGATGGGGGGCAAAAGCCACCATCAGGCGGGCGGAAGCCGGGCCATCCATGCGCATGTCGTTGAGGATGAGGTGAAACCGGCCTGGGCCACGGGCCAAGTAGGCTTGGGCGCTGAGGCGATGGTGGCGGATCCCCGAATCTTGGCTGAGGCGCTCGTCCAAGTCCGCCGGATCCACTGCCGTGACCTGCTGGCCATATAGACGCAAAATGCGCGACCATCCCCCCGGTGCTGCCCCCAGATCCAGAGCCTGTCCCCCCGGCACCAAGGGAATCTGAAACACCTGGATGGCCTCCAGCAGCTTAAACTCGGAGCGGCTGATTTGCTCTGGATCCCGCCGAAAGCGATGGATCCCACCGGCCCAGTTGGAGAGGTTCTGGGCAGCCAAGGATAGGCCCAGCCAAGCGCGAATGCCCATCGGTTGAGCCAGGATCACCACCGAGATCACCTGCTGTGGGTCTTTGACCTGCAGGGGGGATCCCACCGCTGCCATCACCTGTTCTGCCAAGGTTTCATTGACCTGGAAGGGCTTGAGAGCCGGCTCTCCAAACAGGCGCGTCTGAACCGAAAAGCTGAGGGCGGGGTCAATGGCTGCCAACATTTCCCCATCAAGGCGCAATTCAACTAAGGATCCCTCGGCCAGCCGCCGTTCTTGGTGAATGGGGCAGATGTGGCGTAAAAAAATGGGCGGGTCAGCTTGCCAAGCCTCAGCCAGGTCAGCAAATGAGCGTTGGCTGCACACCCATACCAAGCCAGGTGCTTCCTTTAGCCGCTGCACGGCAGCCTCTGGATCCGCAGCTTCTATCTCCCGGATCGCCAAATCCAGAAAATCCGGGTCGGCACTGCCCAGCCATGTATGGGTATCAGGGGGGAGAGGATTGCTCAACGGGCTCGCTGCCAACGCACGTAGGGTAAAGAAGCGGCTACTTGGTGAATCTGGGCTTGGGCGGCCAGCAGTTGTCCTGTGGCGTCCCAGGTGCCCTGCACCAGCATTTGCCAGGCTCCCTGGGGGATCTCCACAGCAGCGGTATTTGCCTCCCAGCGCACCTGTTTGTTGGGCAGATCCAGCGTCAACTGGAGCTGGGGATTTTCCGCCACCGCCTTCTGCAGGGCTTGAATCACAGCCGGGGGTGCCGTAACACAAGGGATCCCTAGAGCCAAGCAGTTGCCGAAGAAGATCTCGGCAAAGCTTTCGCCAATGAGGGCGCGGATCCCCCATTTGGCCAGCGCTTGGGGGGCATGCTCCCGGCTGGAGCCACAGCCAAAATTGGCATTGACCACAAGGATCTGGGATCCCTGGTACTGGGGTTGATCGAAGGGGTGTTGGCCGGGATCCTGGGCGCGGTCGTCGGCAAACACGTGCTGGCCCAAGCCGTCAAAAGTGACGCACTTCAAAAAGCGGGCCGGAATAATTCGGTCGGTGTCGATGTCGTTGCCCAGCAGGGGGATCCCTCGGCCTGTGACGGTCAAAACTTCGCTTGACATGGGAACTTCGATGAACTTCTGAACTCGATCTTTGGACTTGATCTGGAGATCGGCTTCGGGGGACTGGAATGCTCGGCAAAACCCTGCCCAACGGCAAAGGAAAGCCGGCAAAAGGGGAAGGCTCAGCTCGGCTACCGGCGGTAAACCTGATTTTCCAAATTGCGCACCTGCCGCTCCAGCCGATCCAGCCGCCCGCGCAGCTCGTCCATTTCCGATTGGCGGGGCACGCCCAGATCCTGCAGGACGTTGCGCACCTGCCGCTGAACATAGGATTCAAAGTTGCTCTGCTCGGCTTTCACCTGGTTGAGCAGGTTGTTGATGACATTGGATGCCTCTTCTGGGTTGAGCTGCCCCTTCTGCACCAAGTCGTCGGCAGCCTTTCTCAACTGTTCTGCCAGCAGAGTGGTTGTGCCCACGCCCATTAGCAAGAGCTGACGTAAGATACTGTTGTTGTCCAATGCTGCCCTCCAAAGGACGCTTCGCGAACGGTACGGGCCTCCATGACTACCCATTTTCCTCAGTTTGCCCTCAACTTCGCAACCGGCTCGGCCAGTTTCTCCCTTTCGCCAGAGGTGGCACAACAATGGCACAAGGCTCTGCAAATCCTCTTGGAGCGACTCAAGATCCGTTCCCGACAGCAGCCTCAGGAGCCGGTTGAGTTTCGTTACCCTACTGAAGATTTCAGCTTGGAGATGTTCTGCAACCCCAACATCTGGGCTGGCCCCCACGCAGCCAAGGTCTTGGTTACTATGAAAACGGAAGGGCTGCGCTTTTCCACTGAGGTGGAGTTCTCTCGCCTTCAAGAAGACCTCAGCCAGTATCTGGAGTCCCTAACATGAGCGAAGATGCCCATGCTGCAGGAGAGGATCCCGCGGCCATTACGGTGACGCAACTGCTGGACGAGCCGTCAGAGGGGATCCCCGGCCACTTGGAAGTGGTTGCCCTCACTTGGCACGACCGCCAGCGATCCCGGCAACGGCTGGTGAGCGACTGGGGCACCGAGATCCAGCTGATGCTGCCCCGCGGCACCCATCTTCACGATGGGGATCTGCTCTATGCGGATGCGCAGCGACACATTCGGGTCAGAGCCCAACCCGAACCGGTGCTCTTGATTCAACCTGAAAACCCCATCCAGATGGGCCAAGTGATTCATCAACTGGGCAACTGGCACCGTCCGGCCCACGTTTCCCCCCAAGGGCAGATCCTGGCGCTGGCCGATGATCCGCTGCAGGACTGGCTGGCCCACATGGGGATCCCGTTTCGGTTGGAGATGGAGGTCTTCGAGCCCAACCTGTTGGCCCACAGCCATTAACCTGAGCCTTTGCGAGCGCAAACCCGTCCCTCCGACTCATGGCCTAGGCTCCAGCCTCTGCTTCTCGGGTTGCCAACCGCGCTGCAAACTCTCGGTGTTCCTCCGACTCAATTCCCCTTTGCAGCACACCCAACACCTGCTGCATGTTGCCCGTCAGCAGCGCGTCCACGGCTAACCACAACCCCGGAAACACCCGACTGTACAAAACGCCCAACTCATTGGGCTGTTGCTGCACGTACTCTCCATTCTGGAAGACATACCAGCGAAAGGCTTGCTCTTGGGTTAGCCAGACCAGATATTCCCGCACGCCGTTGCGCCGGTAGGCCCGCAGCTTATCATGCAGGTCGTAGGAAGCTGTGCTGGCGGCAATCTCCACAATCAGCTCCGGTGCACCCTCAATGTAGTCATCCTCGCTAATGCGGGACTGTCCCCCACAAGATTCGTGCATCCGCAATATGGCATCTGGCTGCGGCTCATTGTCCAAGTCCAGGCGAACGGTTGGATTGCCCGCCGACTCAACCCCCGGCGTTGCTGCTTCATAAACTCCCAGCCAGGCCATGATGTGGCTGTGTGGTCTGCCATGTCGGCGATATCTGAGGGGAGATGCCACGTAAACAATTCCCTCAATCAGCTCGGCTTTTTTGAGCTGAGGCATGGCTTGATAGCGCCGTTCAAACTCATCGCGGGTGAGACGATCGCCGCTTTCTAAGATGGGCAGTTCACGGAAGGAAGGGCTACTGACGCTCATGACCAGCTCTCTTACCAGCAGTCGCGACAGTGTTGCGGAGCAATATCGATGACTCCATCCGGGTTGGCTGGTAAGTCCATCATAGAGGGGCTGCTCTGTCGCGACAGCGTTGTGGAGCAACAATGGGCCATAGATGGGACGGGATCCCTTTCTATTCGACCCATTGAGCAGTCATCATCAGGTGTCCAAGTTCTCGATCCGAACCGGCTCAAGAGGTTCTGCCAGCGGAAACCCCAACACCTGGGCATAAAAGTAAAGCTCTGCCTCCAAAGCCCGTTTGATGTTGGCCGCCTGGCGAAAGCCATGTTGCTCTCCCTCGAAAGGCACATAGGCCACTGGGATCCCTTTGGCCCGCAGCGCTGCCACCATCCTCTCCGCCTGATTGGGGGGCACGATGGCGTCTTCCAACCCTTGGAAGAAGATAACCGGACAATTGAGGCCCTCCAGGTGATGAATGGGGGAACGCTCCCGGTAGAGATCCCGCCGCTCTGGGTAGGGGCCAATGAGGCTGTCCAAGTAGCGAGACTCGAACTTGTGGGTCTCCTGGGCCAGGGCTTCTAGATCGCTCACCCCGTAGTAGCTGGCACCTGCTCGGAAGACGGCGTGGAAGGTCAAGGCCGCCAACGTGGTATAGCCGCCAGCGCTGCCCCCTTGAATGAGCAGCCGTTCCCCATCCACCTTGCCCTGTTCTGCCAAAAATTGGGATCCGGCGATGCAATCTTCCACATCTACCAGGCCCCACCGGCCTTTGAGAGCATCCCGATAGGCCCGTCCGTAGCCGCTGCTGCCCCGGTAGTTCACATCCAAAACGGCAATCCCCCGACTGGTCCAGTATTGGATCCCCAGGTTGAGCACGGCTGCCGTCGCCCCGGTGGGCCCGCCGTGGCTTTTCACCAGCAGGGGTGGCTTTTCGCCAGCAGGGGCAACAAAGTCTCGGTTTTTGGGGGGATAGAAGAAGGCGTAGGCCACTTCCTTGCCGCCACCGGTGGGAAAAACAATGGGCTCTGGGATCGACAGATAGTCGGGATCCACCGCCACGCTGCTGGAACGGGCCACCACCTCCACTTGGCTGGAGGGTAAGTCTAGGCAGACCAAGGCAGTGGCTTCCGTCGGGGATCCGGCCAGGAAAGCGGCTTTTTCCCCACTCACCTGCAAACCGCTGATCTGGGTGTAGGGCAAGGGGATCCCTGCCAACTGTCCTGAATGGGGATCCAGATAAGCCAGATGAGACAGCCCGTCTTGTTCATAACAGGCCAGGATGCGCCCATCGCCACAGAAGCCGTAGGTGCTCAGGCCAAACACCCACTGCGGCTCTCCAAACTCCGCTTCCATAGGGCAGAGGGGAATGGGGCCCTGGGGATCCCAGCGATAGAGGTTCCACCAGCCGCTGCAATCGGAAACAAAGTAGAGATCCCCCTCCGGTGACCACTGGGGCTGGAAGATCGACTCGGCAGGGCCACCGGCCAGCTTTTGAGGTTCTCCCAAGCTGCCGTCAGGGTTCACCTCAGACCGCCACAGCTCTGTGCCGTCCCAGGGCATTTGGGGGTGATCCCAGGTCAGCCATACCAAGGTCTGGCCGTCTGGACTGAGGCGCGGGCTGGCGTAGAAGTCGTGCCCAGAAGCCAAAATCTGCTGGGATCCACTTGCTAAGTCAATCGAGACAAGGCTGTTTTCCGGCTCTCCCTGGCGGCTGTGATCCTCCCGCACACAGAGGATGCGTCCACGCGCCCGATCCACCACCCCGTCGGCGTAGCGATAGGGGCCTGCTTCCGTCAGGGGCTGGGGATCTGAACCCGGCAGCAGGCGGTAGAGCCGTTGGTCAGCGAAGTTGCAAAAATACACTACCCCTGCCGACACCCAATAAGCTCCACCCCCATACTCATGCACCCGTGTCCGCACATTGAAAGGTGCCGGTGTCAGCTCCACCAGGATCCCGTCGGCAGAGCGCCGCATCAACACGTTGCGCCCTTTTTCTTGCGGGCGGCCCTCCGTCCAGTAGAGATCCCCCTGATCCCAAACCATCTGTCCCAAGCGCAGGGATCCCGTCACCACCAGGTCAGCGGTAATCGGGGATCGCCAAGATCCATAGCCAGCCTGTTGCACCATAAGCTGTTAACTCTCAACTAATTCTCGACCCCAGAACCCCTATTATGCCGGCAGCAAGGGATCCCTGCCTTTGCCTACAGCCTGTGGGGAAAGGGCTCGGATTCTGGGAAAAGGTATCCCGCGATACAATTCTCTCCGGGCTGAATGGGTTTGATGGAACACGTTAAGGCAACAGGGACGCACGACGCTTTCTCGACTGCAGGATTAGCCTTTCCCCTGTTGACGTTGGGAAGGCATTCGGTGAAAGCCTCAGCTGAGCGCAGTTGGGCAGGTTCAACACATGGGCGAGGTGATGAGCTAGGTGCTTCCCCCCGTTGGCCGGGCTGCTGCAACTGTACTTCTTAACACCCTTTGCACTCACTTCGTTTCGGAGATCACCGATGGCTCAATCTTTTAATCGTCGTCAAGTGCTGAAAATGGGCGCTCTGGCTGGAGCCGGGGCGGCGCTGGGGCCGCAGATCTGGGTGAAGCGGTCTGTGCCCGCCTACGCCCAGGGAGAGACCATTCGCGTTGGCATTTTGCACTCCCTCAGCGGCACCATGGCCATTTCAGAAACCAGCGTGGTGGATGCCGAAAAGCTGGCTATCAAAGAGATCAATGCCGCCGGTGGGGTTTTGGGCAAGCAGATCGAGCCGATTATCGAGGATGGGGCTTCCGATTGGCCAACCTTTGCCGAGAAAGCCACCAAATTGATCGATGTGGACAAGGTGGCAACGGTATTCGGCTGCTGGACTTCGGCCAGTCGCAAAGCCGTGTTGCCGGTGTTTGAATCCAAGCAGCACCTGCTCTGGTATCCCGTGCAGTACGAAGGACAAGAGTGCTCCAAAAACATCTTCTACACCGGCGCTGCCCCCAACCAGCAGATCGAGCCTTCGGTGGAATGGCTGCTCAAGAACAAGGGCAAAGAGTTCTTCCTGGTGGGATCCGACTACGTGTTCCCCCGCACGGCCAACACCATCATCAAGGCCCAGTTGGAAGCCCTGGGGGGCAAGGTGGTGGGTGAAGACTATCTGCCTTTGGGCAACACAGAAGTTACTCCCATCATCAGCAAGATCCGGGCCGCTCTTCCCAATGGCGGTGTGATCTACAACAGCTTGAATGGCGACAGCAACGTGGCCTTTTTCAAACAGTTGAAAGGGGCAGGGCTGGGGCCAGATCGCTATCCTTCCATGTCCGTCAGCATTGCTGAAGAAGAGGTACAGGCCATCGGCCCCGAATTCTTGGAAGGGCACTTCGCCGCCTGGAACTACTTTATGACGGTGGATACGCCTGCCAACAAGAAGTTTGTGGAAGCTTTCAAGGCAGAATACGGCCAAAACCGCGTCACCAACGACCCGATGGAAGCCGCCTACATCATGGTTTACATCTGGAAGCAGGCAGTGGAAAAAGCGGGAACAGTGGAAATCGACGCCGTGCGGCAGGCAGCCTATGGCCAGACCTTTGATGCCCCAGAAGGCTTGGTAACCATGAACACCAATCACCACCTGACCAAGTATGTGCGGATCGGCCAGGTGCGCTCTGACGGTTTGTTTGATGTCATCTTTTCTACGGATGCCGTGGAGCCGCAGCCCTGGAACCAGTTTGTGGCAGAGACCAAGGGCTTTGCCTGCGATTGGTCAGATCCGGCCAAGGGCGGTCGCTACAAAGTCAGCTAGTCCTGGCCAGGGCTGGGATCCCTTGCCGTTTGGATAGGGTCGGGGATCCCGCCTAGATGCTCGGTTAGCCTCCCTAGTTTAGTTGGAAGGAGGATCCCCTGCCAATGACCTTGCTCTTGGATAGCTTGTTTAACGGCCTTAGCATCGGCACCGTCTTGCTGATAGCCGCCTTGGGCTTGGCCATTGTTTTCGGCCTCATGGGGGTCATCAACATGGCCCATGGGGAGCTGATGATGTTGGGGGCCTACACCACTTTTGTGGTTCAAAATGCCTTTCGTCCCCTAGGGGATCCCTGGCGGGATCTGTACATCTTTCCAGCTTTGGTAGCTGCCTTTGCCGTCACGGCTCTGGTGGGACTAGCCCTGGAGCGGGGGGTGATTCGCTTTTTGTATGGCCGACCGCTGGAAACCCTTCTGGCCACTTGGGGTGTGAGCCTGATCCTGCAGCAGTTTGTGCGCAGCGTCAATTGGGTGCTGGCTTTCCGCTTGGGGGCCTTCGCGGTGCTCTTTTTCGGCGGCTGGTGGCTTTTGTCCAGGCGAACGGATTGGCCGCGCCTCAAAGGGTGGACGCTGGCGCTGCTACTGGTGCTTTCCACGGCAATTGCAGCGGTGGGGGGGCGGGTGCTGGCGCAAACCTATGCTTTAGCAGTCACTCAACCCTGGTTTGGAGCCCAGAACAAAGATGTGACCGCTCCCCGTTGGCTGGGGGGTGGGATCCCGGTGGGCAGCCTGTTTTTGCCCAATACCCGCCTGTTTATCATCGCCCTCACTGTCTTCTGCATCCTAGGGCTGTACTTCTTCTTGCAGCGCACCCGCTGGGGGCTGCGCATCCGGGCGGTTACCCAGAATCGGGCCATGAGTGCCTGTGTAGGGATCCCTACGCAAAAGGTGGATGCCCTTACCTTTGCCATCGGTTCGGGTCTGGCGGGAGTAGCCGGCGTGGCGGTCAGCCTGCTGGGATCCGTGGGGCCGAACACCGGCCAGAACTACATCGTGGATACCTTTATGGTGGTCGTCGTGGGGGGTGTTGGTAAGCTCTTAGGCAGTATTGTGGCAGCGCTTGGGATCGGGATTGCCAACTTTGTCATCGGTTCCGGGACGCTGGCTTTGATTTTTCCCAACGTGCCCATCCTGACCGATACCCTCAACTTTTTTGCCACCACGAGCATGGCCAAGGTGATGGTCTTTGCTTTGATCGTGGCCTTTTTGCAGGTGCGACCTCGGGGCCTTTTCCCCGAAAAAGGTCGTATGGTGGATGCCTAGGGAATGATCTCGCTTGGCGAAAACTCTAGGACCAGACTCTCCATCTTCTACTCCCTCACAAAGCCCATGAAACTGGTTCATTCCCCCCGTGCTGATCATGAAGTGGCTGCTCCCGCCGCGGGTGGGGATCCCAATTCTTCTCGCAAGCTTCTGTGGGAGGCCGGGATCCTCATCGTTTTGGTGCTGGCCTTGATCTTTGTGGCCCCAACTGTGCTGTCTGGCTTTCGGCTCAACTTGTTGGGGCGGTTTCTGGCCCTCAGCATTGTAGCTTTGGGGATCGACCTCATCTGGGGCTATACCGGCATGCTCAGCCTGGGGCATGGGGTGTTCTTTGCCTTGGGGGGCTACGCTCTGGGGATGCACCTGAAATTGCAATTGCCGGAAGGTCAGATACCGGAGTTTTTCAGCCTCTATGGGGTAACGGAATTGCCCTGGTTTTGGTACCCCTTTTATTCTTTTCCGTTCACGGTTGTTGCTGTTGTCTTGATCCCGGCTTTGGTGGCAGCAGCCCTGGGATATTTGGTGGTGAGAAATCGCATTCGAGGGGTTTATTTCTCCATTCTAACTCAGGCCACCACGATCATTTTCTTTAACTTCTTCAACGGCCAACAGCGCTTAATTAATGGCACCAACGGCCTGACCAACTTCCAGACTTTGTTTGGCCTGGATGTCAACTCGTCCGAGATGCGCTTCGCTGTCTATGTCACTACAGTTCTGGCGGTGGTTTTGGCTTACCTTCTCTGTCGTTGGCTGACCAGCGGCCTATTCGGTCGGATCCTGGTAGCCATTCGAGATGACGAGCCACGGGTTCGTTTTTCCGGCTACGATCCCACCGGCTTTAAAGTTCTGGTGTTTGCCGTGTCTGCTGCCCTGGCGGGTGTTGCCGGAGCTTTGTTTACCTTGCAAACTGGGATCATCTCTCCCAATGCGATGGCCGTTCCCTTTTCCATTGAGATGGTAATCTGGGTGGCGGTGGGCGGTCGGGCCAGTTTGGTGGGGGCAGTGCTGGGGGCTCTGTTGGTCAACTTTGCCAAGAGCTTGCTGAGCGAAAATTTTCCCGAAATTTGGTTGTTTTTCCAAGGGGGATTGTTCCTGCTGGTGGTGCTGGTGTTGCCGGATGGACTGGTGGGTTGGGTGCGCACCCAAGGCAGGCAGCTTTGGGTCACTGTCCAGCTTTGGCGCAGGCGTTTGGCAAATACTTCTCCAGCCTAAATCTGGCTTTCTCTTGAGGATGTCAGTTATGTGCAAGATATAAGTTTAAGGTAAGAGGATCCCATGGGTGAGCCAGCGATGCCAAGTTTCCTCTCCTATTTGATGGGTTTATTTGATGGGTTGAGAATCCGGTTTGACCTTTGGCCTTTCCGTTCTTGGATGTGATCCCTATGCTCACTGCAGCTCCCACCGCTACCCGACAAATTTTACAAACTCAGGATCTCACCGTCAGCTTTGATGGCTTCAAGGCTTTGGACAGGCTGAACTTCTCTCTGGAGGAAGGGGAGCTGCGGGTGGTCATCGGCCCCAATGGGGCAGGCAAGACTACGTTTCTCGATGTGCTGACGGGCAAGGTTAAGCCTACTCGAGGCCGGGTGCTGTTTAAAGGAAAAGATCTGGCCAAGCTCAAGGAACACGAGATCTCGATTTTGGGTGTTGGGCGCAAGTTTCAGACGCCGCGGGTCTATCAAAACTTGAGCGTGCGAGAAAACTTGGAGCTATCCCTCAACCCTGACAAAAGGGTTTTTTCCACCCTACTTGGCAAAAAGCATCTGCGACAAGAAACGGATGCTCTTTTGGAAACCATTGGCCTCAGCCGTAAGGATCGGGTTCCGGCAGGGCTGCTTTCCCACGGAGAAAAGCAATGGCTGGAGATTGGCATGGTGATCGCTCAAGATCCGGATTTGCTGCTGCTCGATGAATGCGTAGCCGGGATGACAGATAAAGAAACAGAAGCTACAGGGGAGTTGATTCAATCCTTAGCCCAAAGCCACACCATTTTGGTGATTGAACATGACATGGTATTTGTCCGACAAATTGCCCGCAAGGTTACCGTTTTACACCAAGGCTCGGTGCTGTGCGAAGGTACCTTTGAGGATGTGAAAAACGACCCGCGAGTGATTGAGGTCTATCTCGGATCCCACAAGGGGAAAAACTAAGCAAAGAGGCTATAGTTCTGTATCTAATCGACTCATGCGCAGGCCTATGAATACGGAAAACGCGACCGCAACACAAAACTTATCCCGAGATGGATCCGGGCCTCTCCTGGAGGTCTCCAACTTGAGGGTTTACTATGGTCAGAGTTTAATTGTGAAGGATCTCTCTTTTAAGATCTTTCCCGGCCAAGCGGTTTGCCTTCTGGGCCGCAATGGTATGGGCAAAACCACCACACTTAAAGCCCTGATGGGACTTCTGAAAGACTGCACAGGCAAAATTGCTTTTGAGGGCCGTCCTATCAACCATTACCCTCCCAATTGGCGAGCCCGCGCCGGTATCGGCTATGTACCCCAAGGTCGAGAGATATTTCCCCGCCTAACGGTTGAGGAAAACCTGCTGGTGGGGCTAGAAGCGGCACCGGACAGAGAACGGATCATACCTGAGTTTGTCTATGACCTATTCCCAATTCTGCGTTCTTTTCTTAAACGGCTGGGTGGGGATTTGAGCGGTGGGCAGCAGCAGCAACTGGCCATCGCCAGAGCTTTGGTGGCGGAGCCCAAACTTTTGCTCCTGGATGAGCCCACAGAAGGGATCCAGCCCTCTATCATTATCGAGATCGAAGAAGCCATCAGCCGCATTCAAAAGGAGCGGGGCGTTTCGGTGTTGCTGGTGGAGCAGTATTTTGAGTTTGCCCAAAGCCTAGCCGATTATTTTTATCTCATGGAGAATGGATCCCTTATCATGGAGGGGCCGACCAACCAGATGGATGAAGAAAAAGTTCGGGCTCACCTCTCCATTTGAGGGGAAGCCATGTCATATTCACTGCTGATTACTTACCAAATCACTTAATGCTTAATGTCCGCCCATCTTGTGGCCAACTTCTTTGAGATCCACGCTGCTGATAGGACTTTCATAGACGATCCGACCGCCCGCCATCACCAGCAAACGATCGGAGAGCTTGAGAAGCTCGTCCAGATCTTCGCTGATCAGCAAGACGGCAACTCCTCGGTTACGAGCATCCACAATCTGCGAGTGAATGTAATCTACTGCCGCAAAGTCCAGACCAAAACAAGGATTGGCGGCGATCAAAATTTGTGGATCTCCGGCGAGTTCCCGTGCCAAAATGGCTCGCTGGACATTACCCCCCGACAGGTGGCTGATGGGAGTTTGGGCTGCAGGCGTTTTCACCTTAAATTGCTCGATTAACGCGCGGGCAGAGCGCCAAATCTCTTGCCAGATCAACATCCAACCTTTGGCCATAGGATCCCGGTCATAACGACGCAGGGCCAAGTTTTCGCCAACGCTCATGTTGGGGATCGAGGCATTTCTCAGAGGTTCCTCCGGCAAACAGCAAACCCGGTGGCGCACCATTTCTGCGCGGGTGGCCCTGTACAGTTGCCCGTTGATCTTGATCTGCCCGGCTGTAGCCATCCGCTGCCCGGCCAAGACTTCCATCAACTCCCGCTGGCCGTTGCCGGAAACGCCGGCAATTCCCACAATCTCACCTCCATGAACAGTCAGGGTCGCCCCCCGCACAGCGGGCAAGCCATTGTCCTTGTCAGCCTGGATCCCTTCAATTTCCAGCAGAGGGGATCCCCCTTTGACCAAGGCTTTCTCCAACTGGATCTGCACCTGTTGCCGGCCCAGCATCATTTCGGCCATTTCTGCTGTGGATAAATCTTTCACTTGTCCATGGCCGGCCAGCTTCCCACGTCGCAACACCGTCACCTCATCGGCAAAGGCATTCACCTCGCGAAACTTGTGGGTAATGAGCAATACACTCAGGTCGCCAGCTTCCACCGAACGACGCACAAGGCCCAAGACTTCGTCGGCTTCCTCTGGCGTGAGCACAGAAGTAGGCTCGTCCAAGATCAGGATCTTGGTGTTCAAATAAAGCTGCTTGAGGATCTCGACCTTCTGCTTTTCTCCTGCCGATAGTTCGGAAACAAAAGCCCGCAAGTTGACTTGGAAAGGGGCTGTTTCCATAAAATCTGCCAGCTTTTTTTCCTCTTCTTTCCAGTCAATCACCAAAGGCAAATCTGGGCGGGCCAAGACCAAGTTTTCCGCCACAGTCATGGCGGGTACAGAGGTGAAATGTTGGTACACCATGCCAATGCCGTAGTGATAGGCATCCCGTGGGCTGTGGATGGCACGAGCTCGCTTGTCAATACAAACATCGCCAGAGTCAGCATGATAAAAGCCCATCACGCACTTAACGAGGGTGCTTTTCCCGGCTCCGTTTTCCCCAAGTAAGGCATGAAGGGATCCCGGCTTGAGTTTCATCGAGACGTGGTCTAGGGCCAACAGGGATCCAAATCGCTTGGTGAGGTTGACGACCTCCAGTTCCGGGGGGGCTTTCCGTGCTGTTGAGATTTCAGTTTGGGCAGTGGTAGTCATGGTTGGTCAAGATCTCCTGGTTTGGGTGTCTCACGTAAAGAAATCGAGGTCTAGTCGGTTTTGAGTTCCTGAAGTACTGCTATCAAGGCACCTGAATCGGCAACTGCCCCGAAAACCCCGCCTTGCATCTGGATCATCTTCAGAGCGGCGAGATAATTTCCGTAGTCTGTGGCACCTGTGCAATCGGACAGCAACAAACATTCATAGCCCCGGTCGTTGGCTTCTCGCATGGTGGTGTGGACGCATACATCGGTGGTGATGCCCGTCAAGATCAGGTTTTGGATGCCTTTGCGCCTCAGGATTAAGTCCAGATCGGTGGCATAGAAAGCGCCTTTGCCCGGCTTGTCGATGATCACCTCCCCCGGCAGAGGAGCCAGTTCCGGGATAATTTCCCAGCCGGGTTCCCCTCGCACCAGGATGCGCCCACAGGGACCGGGATCCCCAATGCCTGCCCCAATGCGTTGACTGCGCCAGCGCTTGTTTTCCGGCAAATCCGATAGATCGGGGCGATGGCCTTCGCGGGTATGCACGATGAAAAAACCCAGGGCTCGCATTGCCGCCAAAACCCGTCGGATCGGCTCTATGGGGGCACGGGTGAGGGAAATGTCGTAGCCCATTTTGTCTACATAGCCACCTACCCCGCAGAAATCGGTCTGCATATCGATGACGATCAGGGCGGTGTTCTCAGGCCGTAAGTCACCGTTGTAGGGATAGGGGTAAGGTTCTGCCGCAATATAGGATCCCATAGCACCTCTGGCAAATCAATTCAATAAAGAGCAAAGAAAGAGCAAAAGCCCAATCAAGAGGGATATCCAACCCAAGCCTTCGGGTCACCCTGCGCTTGACCTCGGCTCTCCCAAGTTAAAGCTGGGGCGGTGAGCCTTGGCCAGAACCCTGCCAAGATAGAACACAGCTTGCCATTTCTATCCACAGGTTTGTGTCTCCTCCGATTCACTTCACTGCAGAGCCCTGGCTGCACACCTACAGCGAAATTATCGATGTGCGCTCTCCGGCAGAGTTCGCAGAGGATCATTGGCCGGGAGCCATCAACTTGCCTGTACTCTACGATACAGAACGGGCGGAGGTGGGCACGCTCTACAAGCAGGTGGATCCCTTTACAGCCCGCAAACGAGGGGCAAGCTTGGTGGCCCAGAACATCAGTCGCCACTTGCAAACCCATTTTGCCGATAAAGATCGCGATTACCGGCCCCTAATCTACTGCTGGCGGGGAGGGCAGCGCTCTGCCAGCTTGGCATTGGTGTTGTCCCAGGTGGGCTGGCAGGTTACGGTTTTGCAAGGTGGCTACAAAACCTACCGGGCCTGGGTGCGCCGGCAACTGCAGATCTTGCCCCAGGAATTTACCTACCGAGTGCTCTGCGGACCAACAGGGAGCGGCAAAACCCAGTTGCTTGACTATCTGCGCCAACAGGGATCCCAAGTTCTCGATCTGGAAAAGCTGGCCTGTCACCGGGGATCCCTCCTGGGGGCCGAGTGGGGGGTGCCACAGCCCAGTCAGAAGAGCTTTGAAAGTCAACTGGTGCAGGTTTTTCTCCAGTGGGATCCCGCCAAGCCAGTCTGGGTAGAAGCTGAGAGTGCCAAAGTGGGCCAGCTCCATCTGCCGCCTGCCCTTTGGCAAGCCCTTACCCAAGCCGACTGTGTCGAAGTGCAGTTGCCTCTAGAGGAGCGGGTGAAGGGGTTAATCGCCCACTATCCCCACTGGATTGCTCACCCCCAAGCGCTAAAGGGGAAATTGCTGCCTCTGAAGTCCCGTCTTGGCCAGGCCCGCCTGCAGCGTTGGTTTGAGCTGATCGACGCCCAAGACTGGCCGCAGTTTGTGCAGGAGTTGCTGGAGCAGCACTACGACCCCACCTATCGACACGGGCTGCAGCAAAACTTCAATCGCCTTCGGGCCCGGATTGAGCTGTCTGACCTTTCCGAGACCAGCCTCAGGGAAGCTGCTGCTCGCCTCATCCAGATGCCGCTTGGATCCCTGGCTAGGTGAGCACGATAAACTCCAAAGCCCGCAACACCTCAAACCACTCGGAAACTTCCAGCCGAACCGTGGAATCGGCAATCCACCGGCAGCCAGGATAAAAAGACTTGCGGTAGGCCCGAGCGGGATCCTTGTAGTCCACTTCCAATTGAAAGTGATCCGGCAGTGGGCGAGGACGGTAGGCCGACAGCCGCCTCAGGGATCCCTCTACACCTTGGCGGATGGCCCGCAAAACTTGCTGCGGATGTGGCGCAATGACCGACTGGCCCATTCCTTTGTGGGTGACCACCGTCTCGATGTGGGCGTCATAAGCTTTCGCTGCGGCACACACCTCCGCATCTCCGGCTACAAACACAACTGGGACTCCCTCATAGGCAGCCGTGAGGCTGACCAGGTGAAACTCGGCGATGGCCTGGCCGTTCAGCCGGATTTGGCTAACTTCGGTGGTGTAGGTGTGGGCGAGGGGGTTGGCAGCAGATCCGGCGCGGGCATGATAGCCGATTAGGAGCAGGGCATCGTAACTGCGATCCAACTCTTGCACCATACAGTAGGGGTGGCCGCTCCAGCCGCGGATGAGTTGCACCGGCTCCGGCAACCGTTCGGGGATGAGGTTTCGCCCTGAGTCATGGGCATCTTTGACCGTGATCTGCGTGGCTCCGGCAGCCAGGGATCCCTCACAAGCCGCGATCACTGCTCGGGTCATCTGCTCTCGGAATGCCTCGTAACCCGGCTGGCCGATGGTGGCCTCATCCCAATGGCTGATGCCGGCAATCCCTTCAATATCGGCACTGATATAGACCTTCATGCTTGGCTCAGTAGACTCAGCATTGGATTCTGTTGGGCTTCATCCACCCTCGGATGCCCCTCAGCATCGCTCTGGGCAAGGGATCCAAGCGGTTATTTCCCTTGCGAAAGCTGCCCCTGTCTCTGTTACGGATCCCTTCCCTATTCTCAAGAAGCTCGGATGAAGAATAAAGACTCCGTCCCGCTGAGGGGATCAGAGAGCCACCAAAGAAGCAGATACCCCCTGCTGTAACTCCGACAACAATGAGGCCGGACGCCCCTTGTAGGGCCAGGCAAAAGCGTGACGAAAGGCTGCTTCCTGGCAGTGTTTGAGCTGCTCGAAATCGATGATGTCGTGGGTTAGCAGGTTTTCGTACTCAAACGGCAGCCGCACATTGTGCAAGCCGGCGTTGTCGGTGCAGATGGCGATATCCACCCCCGCCTCAAAGCAGCGGTCAAAGACAATCTTGAGGGGCTCCAAACTGGGCAGGGTTCCCGTTTTTAGATAGGTGGTGGGACAAACTTCTAGGCATTGGCCTCGCCGCGCCAGCTCCGGCAGCAATTCTGGATAGTGGAGAGGGATCTGAATGCCGTGGCCGATCCGCGAGACATAGGGCAGTAACTGCGGGTAGCAGCCATCCAAAGTTTCGTACAGGTGGGCAGTGGTTTTCAGGCCCCGGGCCAGCGCATACTTGAACAGCTCAATCCACTCGTCCATCCGTTCACCGTAGGGCTTGTCTCCTCCGGCCAGGTCGATGGCACACACATACTCCGACTCGGCGGCAGCTTCCACCATGGCTCGGTTGATGTGGCTGGGCAAGCGCGAGTGCAAACAGACGATCTGGGTGGTGACGATGGGATACTCTCGCTGTTGACTGGCTTGTCCTACCGTCTCGATTACCTGGCGCATCTGCTTGAGGCGCTCCGCCTCATCCAGGCTGGGATCCGTGCGCAGGTAGGGGGTGTAGCGAATCTCTAGGTAGGCCAGATCCTCAAAGATGTAGGCTCCCCGCAGCAGGCGGTAGATAAAATAGGGCAGGGTTTCCAGGGTCTGCACCTGTTCCACCAGCGTGTGCAGCTCCAGGTAATCCTCGAGGGTGTTGCGCGGGCGGGTGTAGAACTCCTCAAACTCGGCATAGGTGGGAAAGCGCTCTGCCAAAGGGGATCCCTGGCGGTGAAAATAGCGCCACAGAATTCGGGGGACAACCGAACCGCCCAAATGACGGTGCAACTCCGCGTGAAGTGCCATAAACGCTCTACAGTGGCCCGCCAGGGGGCAGACTTGGTTTGTTTAAGTACTATTTCTACTCTTATCCTACTCTTATCCAACCGCCTCAGGCTTGTCCAGGTCTAATCCCGCAAGCCCGGCTAGAAGTTTAGATCGTCAAGCCGATCCCCTGCCCATCGTGATAGGCGGCCAGCAGTAGGTCGGTGGTGGTATCCCAGGCAATCTCCCCCGAGCAGGATAGAGCGATGGCCCCAAAGGAGCGGCGACGTTGGCGGGCCTCTTGAAAAGACTTGGCCATGGCAGCCTTCAGGCTGAGGCCATCTTCCACTCGAATCACAATCCGCGCCGCCAAGCTCTCATCCAAAATATCTTCCCCGACACCAGTACAACTGACCCCCGCCGCCGCACTGGCATAGGTTCCCGCTGGAGTGGCCGAATCGCTTACTCGCCCCACCCGTTCAAACCCCCGCCCGCCGGTGGAGGTGCCGGCACAGATTTGCCCCTGTTGATCCAGCGCCACCGCCCCCACCGTGCCCATGGCCAGAGCAGTGAGAACCCTAGTTGGGGGATGGGTTTGGCGCAACTGCACCCACTCTTGAACCCGCTTGAGAGTGGCCGGGTCATAGACCGGCAACTGCAGCTCCCGCGCCAGCTCTGCTGCCCCTTGTTCGGCCACCACGCGATCCGGGCTTGATTGCAGAGCCTGGGCCATGAGGATGGGATGCTGAACTCGGCTGACGTTGATCACCCCGCTAAAAGACTGGGTGGCCCCGTTCATGAGAGCGGCGCTCATGCGGATTTGCCCATCCGATTGCAAGACCGACCCCGTCCCGGCATTGTAGAGCGGATCATCCTCCAGCAACTGGCAGGCATGCATCACTGCCGCCTCGGCACTCTGCCCAGCCAACAGCAGCTCGTAGGTGCTCTCCACCACCTGCTGCAGGGATCCCCTCACTTTTTCCAGGCTGCTTTCCCCTTCCAGGGCGCTGCCGGCTCCGCCGTGGATGATCAGTTTGGGCTGAGGCATGATGAGATCGGTTACCTTGTGAGAACAGTGGAAGACTATATTTTGATTTTCGGGTACAACATCCACCCATGCATCTGCTCCATCCCAGGGATCCCAACGCAAAGGGAGAGGGAGCCTTAAGATAATCCTGTAGATTTGCTAAGCATAGATACTCAAGGGCGATTCTGGTAAAGGGCTGTCGGATTGCAGCCGGCAGGGATCCCCCTGATGGTATGGCACAAGCGAGGTTACATCCATGGCGCTGCCCAGCTTGCACGAGTTTCCTTGGCTGACCACGGTCATCGCTTACCCTGTGTTGGCCGCCCTATTTATTCCCCTGATCCCAGCACCGGCTGGGGATCCCAGTACCCGCGCCTACGCACAAAAGTTGGCCGAGCGGATCCGCTGGTTTGCTTTGTTCATTGCGGTCACGGATCTGCTGATTCTGCTGGCCGGCTTCTATGTCGGCTACGATCCCGGCCAGACAGGTTTGCAACTGCTGGAGCGCTACACCTGGGTACCCCAAGTGGGCTTGAGTTGGTCGGTGGGGGCTGATGGCCTCTCCATGCCCCTGATCCTGCTCACGGCGTTTATCACTACCCTAGCTATCTTGGCCGCTTGGCCGGTCACCCTCAAACCTCGCCTCTTCTACTTTTTGATGCTGGCCATGTATGGCGGGCAGATCGGGGTGTTTGCCGTGCAGGACATGTTGCTGTTTTTCCTGATGTGGGAATTGGAGCTGATCCCGGTGTACTTGCTCCTCTCCATTTGGGGTGGGGCAAACCGCCTCTATGCGGCCACCAAGTTCATCCTCTACACGGCCCTCAGCTCCCTGTTTATCTTGGTGGCAGGTCTGGCTATGGCCTTCTACGGGGATCCCATCAGCTTTGACATGACGGATCTGGCCCACAAGACCTATCCGCTCACCTTCCAACTGCTGATGTATGGGGCCTTCCTCATTGCCTATGGGGTGAAGCTGCCCATTTTCCCCTTGCACACTTGGCTGCCCGATGCCCACGGCGAGGCCACTGCGCCGGTGCACATGTTGCTGGCCGGGATCCTGCTCAAGATGGGGGGCTATGCCCTGATGCGCATGAATGCGGGTATGCTGCCGGATGCTCATCTTTACTTTGCGCCGGTGCTGATCGTGCTGGGGGTGGTGAACATCATCTTTGCCGCCCTCACCTCTTTTGCCCAGCGCAACCTGAAACGGAAGATCGCCTACTCTTCCATCAGCCACATGGGCTTCGTGCTCATCGGTATCGGATCCCTGACGGAGATCGGCATGAGCGGCGCCATGCTGCAGATGATCTCCCACGGGCTGATCGGGGCCAGCCTGTTCTTTTTGGTGGGGGCCACCTACGACCGCACCCATACGCTGGAGCTGGAGGAAATGGGCGGCGTTGGCCTGAAGATGCCCAAGATCTTCTCCATGTTCACCGCCTGCTCCCTGGCTTCGCTAGCCCTACCCGGCATGAGCGGCTTTGTGGCCGAGATCATGGTGTTTATCGGCATGGCCACCACCGATGCCTACTCTCTCCCCTTCCGGTTGGTGGTGGTTTTCCTGGCAGCAGTTGGGGTGATCCTGACCCCCATCTACCTGCTGTCGATGTTGCGGCAGATTTTCTTTGGCCCAGAGAACAAAGAGCTCACCGAACACGAAGAATTGGTAGATGCTGAGCCACGCGAGGTGTTCATCATCGCCTGCCTGTTGATCCCCATCATCGGCATTGGGCTCTACCCCAAGCTGGTGACCAGCCTCTACGACCAATCCACCAACGCCTTGGTGGCGCTGCTGCGGCAGGAGCTACCTCAAACTGGTGAGACGGTTGCCCAAGCTCCTGCCCTCTACAACAACTGAATGTTGAATTTGAATTGAGAATTGAGGGATGGAAGGAGATCCACTCTTTTTCTATCCCGCATTGGACTTGTGGCTCTCGCCAGCTTGAACTTGCATCCAGCCGAACAAAGTTGCGATTGTCAGTTGGATCCCTTGGGCAAACGCAGGAGTGGGGATCACCTCTTGGGGATCCTCATGCACCGTCGGCTGCTGCCCGGCAGGGTAGGCGAAAACAACCCTTTCTTCGGGATCCACCACCCATCCCATTTGGCAGCCGTGGGCCAAACCGATCAGGATTTTTTTGACCAGCTTCATTTGATTTTGATTGGGAGAGAGAATCTCGATCATCCAATCAGGGCAAAAGGGGATGAGATTTTGAATGGTGCCATCTTCATCCACAGGGATCCGATCCCAGGCGATTACAGAAATATCCGGTACAATCGCATATCCGGCGAAGGTGCAGCGCAGCTCTGGAAATGCCATTCCCAGTTGAGAAGGCTCCAACATCTCGTTAATGAAGCTACCCAGTTTTAGTTGGAGACGGCTATGTTTTCCCTGTGGCATGGGCTTCTGGATAATTTCTCCTTTGATGAACTCGCTGGCGGGCTGAGTTTCCGGCTGTTGGAGAAAGTCTTCCAGAGTTAGAGGCTTGGCAGATAGACTGACCATGGCTTTCTCCCATCACGCTGCTATCCGATTAACAATAGACTGAGAAAGTATCAAAGCTGATCAAATCAAAACAGATCCCTGTCACGTTGTTGCCAAGTCATTTGGCGGTCATAAGGGCTTTTGCCGGAAAACAACCCCATCAGCGGCCCCAAAATGGCCCCAAACACAAAACCGCCCGCATGGGCCCAGTAAGCAATTCCCCCACCCTGCATACCGATATTGGTAGGCGTCTGTAGGCTGGCAATGCCGTAGAAAGCTTGCTGGATGAACCAAAAGCCTAGGAACACCCAAGCCGGAACGTAGAGGGTTGTGATGAAAATACCCAAGGGCACCAGGGTCAGAATCTCGGCCCGTGGAAAACGCAAAATATAGGCTCCCAATACGCCAGCAATAGCGCCGCTTGCCCCCAGTGAAGGAATGGGGGATCCCATATCGAAAAACCACTGCGTTAATGCAGCCAAAGCTCCGCAAGTCAGGTAGAAGATGAGGTAGCGCACATGGCCCAAGCGATCCTCAACGTTGTTGCCGAAAACCCACAAAAAAAGCATGTTCCCGCCAATGTGGAGAAAACCCCCATGCAGAAATTGTGAGGTGAATAGGGTTACCCATTCTGGACGCGACGAAGAGGTGATCTCCCCTCGAAAACTGGCCGTCAACTCTATCGGTACCACTGCCCACTCCCGGAAAAAAGCTGCCAGCTCTTGTGGCGACAGGGTTAGCTGGTACAGAAAAATTAAGATGTTAACGATCACCAGGGCATAAGTGACATAGGCTGTGCGGGTGGTTGGGTTGCGATCTTGCAGGGGTACCACAGTTAAGATCCAGTCGACGTCACCCTCTAGCCTAACCTGTCCTTTCCCACCCCCCAGGCTCACCTCTAAGCCCCTACCTGAGGCTACACTGGGGTAGTCGGCTGGGAGCTATGCTTGCAGACGGATCCCTTACCGACGAACGCATCTCGGCCAAGCTCGCTCGGCAGAGAATGGACTACAAGATAAGGATTTAGAGGAGTGGATTGATGCCCGAGGTTGAAAGCGCCACTGCCCCGCTCAAGTTTTTGATCGTCGAAGATCATCCAGAGGTGGCCCAGAACAACTGTGAGTGGCTGCAACGGATTGCAGCCGATGCTCAGTGCATTACGGTCACCAACCCTATGGACGCCATCCTGCGCTTGCAGCGGGAACAACCGGACTTGGTTGTAGCCGATCTGCTCTACGGTCAAACCAGCGGGGAGCAGTCTGCCGAGCCTGGCCTAGAGTTCCTGCGTCATATCTTTGAGAACTACCCCACCCTAAATGTGATGGCCTATTCCAGCGAGCCGCTGCTGCTAACTCCATTGGTGGGCCTGATCAGCAAACACCAGGGTGGGTTTGCCGCGGTCAACAAAATGGAACGGCGCACCGTGTTTCTGGAGGGGGCCAAAAGCGCCCTGAATGGAGAATTGCGCATGCCGCGGGAGTTGCGCGGTCTTACGAAGCTGACGGAACGAGAAATTGAGGTCTTGAATTTGCTCTGCAAAGAAGCCCTCACCGACCAAGCCATTGCCGATCGCATTCACACCAGCAAGAAGACCGTACAAAACTGTATCCAAAGGCTCAAAGAAAAGCTAGATATTTTCGGCTCTGAGGATGAGATCAACGCCCGCGTTGCCATGTGCATGACAGCTGTTCAGAAAAAGATTATCCAGTGGTAAAGGCTGAAGGCCAGCAGTGACTTGCATCTGCGGCCAGCTCCAGCTTGGGGTACTGGCAAAGGCTTAGTCAAAGCCAGAAGAAGAGAGGCGGAGCTCTCCGGCTGCCATTTTCCAATTCTTCCAGCCATCAGACAGCTTTCAACTGGGATCAGCGGATCCCCAGTGCAGAGGCAAACACGCTGTGGCCCACTATGGCCTCTACCACAACACTGATGGCAAACCCCAGCATGGCCAGCCGTCCGTTCCATCGCTCCGCCTTCTCCGTCCAGCCAATCTCCCACTCCGGCGGGGTATCGCCATCTTGACCGTACTGCGGCACATACCGCGGGCGACTGGCACTCTCCCAACCGGCAGGGCGCTTGGAGTTGAAGAAAGCCATCGAACCAATCACAACAGCAGCCACCAACCCGGCCACCATTACGGCAATGTAGGGGAGGAAGGGATTGTCAAGCATCATTGGATTGTCAAGATAGGGATTGAAGGATGAAAAAGCTCCCAAAAAGGGTAGAGCTGTAACATCTCAAAGCCGAAGAGAAAGTCTGTGAGATGCCCGATGTGGCTCTACCGAAAAGTTCTTTGACAGATTATTGCAGGTTATTGCAGACCTAGCCACTGGGCGAGAGTGCTGGCAAAAACACTGTGGCCCAACGCCGCTTCCGTAGCGATGCTGATCACCAAGCCCAACATGGCCAAGCGTCCATTCCAACGCTCTGCTTGCTCCGTCCAGCCCGGAATCCAGTCGTTGGTGGTGTCGTAGTACTGGGCAACAGAAGCGGAGTCCAAGCGAGAAGGGATCCTGGGAGAAGATTGCATTGTCAATACCTCATATCGATTGCTGTAACTAATCTTAACATCAGGTTACATTTTGTGACAAGTTTCGCTTTCAGGTCAGGGCGGAAGGGATCCCTGGCCGTTGCAACGGTTTGGGCAGAGGGGTTGGCCGAGGGCTGGCCGGAAGCAATGTCATACTGAGGGAAGCAGGCCTTTTGCGCAGACTATGGCGGTATCCCCCCTTTCTTCTTTCAAGCTTGATCATTCTTTCGACCTGGCTGCCCAGGTGCGGTCAGATTTTCCGATTTTGCAGCGCCAGATCAACGGCCACCCGCTGATCTACTTTGACAACGCTGCCACTTCTCAAAAGCCACTGGCAGTCCTGCAGGCGATGGATCATTACTATCGACACTGCAATGCCAACGTGCATCGCGGGGTGCATACGCTGAGCAACGAAGCCACAGATGCCTATGAGGGGGCGCGGGAAAAGATCGCTCGTTTTGTGAACGCGCCTTCTCCTCAGGAGATCATTTACACCCGCAATGCCAGCGAAGCCATCAATCTGGTGGCCTACAGTTGGGGCTTGAGCCATCTGGAGCGGGGGGATGAGATCGTCCTCTCGGTGATGGAGCATCACAGCAACCTGATCCCGTGGCAATGGGTGGCCCAAAGGACGGGAGCCCACCTCAAGTTCATCCAGATCACGCCAGAGGGAGAGCTGGATCTGGAGCACTACCGGTCTTTGCTCAGCGACCGCACCCGCTTGGTGGCGGTAACCCAGGTCTCCAACATGCTGGGATCCATCAATCCCGTCCAGGAGATGACTGAGCTGGCCCATCGCTACGGGGCCAAGGTTCTGCTGGATGCTTGCCAGAGCGTGCCCCACATGCCTGTGGATGTCCAGGCGCTGAATTGCGATTGGCTGGCCTTTTCGGGGCACAAGATGTGTGGCCCGACGGGGATCGGCGTCCTCTACGGCAGGCGGGAGCTGCTGCGAGCGATGCCTCCCTTTTTGGGCGGGGGAGAGATGATCGCCGATGTGTACTGGGATCACGCCACCTATGCGGATATCCCCCACAAATTTGAAGCCGGTACGCCGGCGATTGCCCAGGCGGTGGGGTTAGGGGCAGCCGTAGATTACTTGAGCCAGATCGGTCTGGAGCGGGTTCATGCCCACGAACAAAGGTTGATTGCCCACCTGTTGGACGGGATCCAGCGCATAGCGGGTATTAGGGTTTATGGCCCCAAGGATCCGGCGCGACGGGCAGGGCTGGTCAGCTTTTCGGTGGAGGCCGTCCATCCTCACGACCTGTCTACCTTGCTGGATGAGCAGGGCATTGCCGTTCGAGCAGGGCACCACTGCACTCAGCCTCTCCATTGCTATTTGGGAGTACAGTCCACTGCCCGAGCCAGTGTTTACCTGTACAACACCTTGGCGGAGGTGGATCGCTTTTTGGACGTGTTGGCAGAAGCGGTGGAGTTCTTCAGCGTTGCCCTAAGCTAGGTCGTGTTGATCTTAAAGCAGTACCGACATCTATTTTCTCGTTTTGACAAATTGGCAAGAAACTTCTTGAGTTTTCTCTATCTCGTCAGTGCTCTCTTTTGGCTCAAATATAAAGATCAACACAACCTTGCATTCCTCCCGACCCTCGCCCTGTGGGCAGAGGGCAGGGCTCCTGTGGCTTCTAGCTGAATCTCTAGCGGACGGAGTAGGCTGCTGAGACGGCAGGCAACTGCAGGGAGAGGGATCCCAGCGGGGCCAAGGTGGTGCCGGGGTAGTAAAAAGCGAGGATTTGCGCCGCGTTAAACCCCTGCCGAGCCAGGGTATAGGAGCCGTACTGGCTCAAGCCCACCCCATGGCCGAAGCCGCCGCCGATAAAGCGATAGCCCGCCAATCGCTCCCCTTGTTTGAGAGGCTCTATCCGAAACAGGGTGCTGTACAGGCGGGGAAAAGCCAAGCGCACCTGATCTTTGCGCAAAAGAATGGAGTGGATCCCTTCTGCCGTCTGCAAGTCCAATTGCATCGCCTGCACCCGGCCACTGGCGGAGCGCTCCAGGATCTGCATTCCCGCGATGCTGCTCCAAGTGGGCATGGGGATCCCCAGGTAGTCTTGGCCGGCGCGCAACTGGGTGTTCAGCTCCTCCAGAGATAGGGAGAACTCCCAGCGGAATAGGCGGGATACCCCTGCTTCGTTGAAGCCCTCTCGTTGGGCCAAAAACGCCTGGAAGCTGCTCTCCTGCCGCAAATCCAAGGGCTTACCCGGTTGATGGGCAATATCCGCTTGCCGGCGCAGGTAGGGGCGCGGATCCCCGTCCCAAACATCTTCAAAGGCCGCCGAGATGCCGCCATTGGTAGAGGAATAGACAGCATCCACCAGCTCGCCATTGTAGGTGAGCACCAGGCCACTGGTTTGGCGAATGGCTTCGTCTGCCCGTGGGTGAGTTCCGGTCAACCCCTTGTAAACCTGGCAATGGGTATTGGCGCAGAGCTGATAATCGTCAACCTGAAAGCGGTGGAGGTTCTTGAGGGCGTAGGTGCGCGCCAAAATCGCCTGGGCGGCCATCGCGGCAAAAGGGGCCCCTGGCCCCACCTCGTGGGGAACTACCCCCCGCAAATAGGTTTCCAGAGGCACGGCATTGACCACAGTGTAGCTGCCGTAGGCATTGGGCTGAAAGGTGATGGATCCGGCATAGTAGTGGTCGTTCACCCGTAGATAGCCGGCATCAGAGGTCACCCTGAGGCGGGTGCGGTGGTAGCGAAAGTGTTCATGGATCCAGCTCAGCTCCGCCCGTTCTCGCCGCTCCTGCACCTCGAGCCGCACATGGGGGATCCCTTCTTTCTGGGCATACTGCTGAATCTGGGCCAGTTGTTGCGGGGTGTAGGCGCGGCTGGCCCACACCTGCCATTCTTGCGGCTGGGCGATCTCGGTGCTGATGCCCAGAGACTGCCAATGGTTGGCATTGGCCTCGGCACTCTCAAAGCTTTTGTGGCTGCTGAGAATTAGACGATATACGGTTTCCGGGGAGGTCAGGGCGCGATTGACAATGCCAATGCTGACCCGAGGCGTTCGCTGCGTTTGGGTGCTGCCGTCTGCTTGGGCAAATTCCAGGGTGAGAAGGGATCCCGTCGGCGCTGCCAGCTCCACCTGATCCGTCTCAGAACGGCCAAAGCGTTGCACAATGCCTATGTGCAGGATTGGGTTTTCGGGGGTGGCCGCCGTGGCAAAGGTCTCTTCGCCAACGCCGGTCGCGTCGGCGGCATGGAGCGCCAAGGCCGTCAGCAACAGGCCCAAGCCGGAAATGAGGGTGCTCTGCTTGCAGGACGAAGTCCTTGAAAACCGGCGAGGTTTGGCAGTGGGAGGCTGACAACTGGCCATGGCCGCTTTATCCTAAAACACACCCTGTCGATTTTACCCGCATCTTTTCTGGCCCACCTGCAGTGGTCGCGTTAGCGGTGCGGAGCACCATGGATGCTTTTCCTCGCATGTCTGTTCCCGACGACGGGTTCCCAATCGCCACGGCGGGACGCCGCCCCTCTTTGCACAAGGGATCCGGCTGGCGGCTGGGCTGGGATCCCACCCGTTCCCCTTTTGTTGCGCTGGTGGGGGGAGAAACCTGGGCGCTGGAGCTCACTCAGGAGGAGTGGCAAGCGTTTGTGCAGGGGGTGCAGCGCCTGCAGCAGGATATGGAGGCCATCGCCTCCCAACTGATGGCGGAGGAGAGCATTACGCTGGAGCAGACTTTCCCTGCTTTGACCCTGATAGCCAGCGGCAGCGCCACTGCCTGGGGCCTCTACGTGCAATTGCATCAAGGCCGGCGCGGAGAAGGTTTTTGGCCTGCTGATGTTGTCCCTGAGCTATGCCAGGCCCTCGCCCAATGCTTTCAGGAAGCTCTCTAGCCCCCTGAAGCCTGCAGTCTGGATCCCTGCCTGAGAGAACCCATGGATCTGCACCATCTGCACACTTACATTCGTCCCCGACAGCTTGAGGACTTGACCGCATGGGATCCCGGCTGGAACTGGCTGGCCGGGGGGACTTGGCTCTTCTCACAGCCGCAACCCCACCTGCGGGGACTGGTCGATTTGCATCCTCTGGACTGGAACGAGCTGGAAATCAGCGCAGAAGGGCTAAAACTGGGGGCAACCTGTACCTTCCAGCAACTGCTGCAATACCCTTGGCCACCCCATTGGCCAGGGATCCGCGCCCTGTGCGAGGGAATGGCGTCTTTGGCCTCTTTTAAGGTGGCCCACTTGGCAACGATAGGGGGAAATCTCTGCCTGGCCCTGAGTGTCGGTGTCGTAGCGCCCGTGTTGATCGCCCTTGAGGCCACCTACACGCTGATCGATCTGCAGGGATCCCTGCGCCACATCCCCGCTCAGGACTTTCAAATCGGCCCCCAACAAACTCTGCTGCAGCCGGGCGAAGCCTTGCGATCCATCTGGATCCCGGCCCAACGGCTGCGCGGCCCCAGCACCTTTCAGCGGCTCGGCATCACCCAAACGGATCCCGCCCTGGTGATCGTTGCCGGATCGCGCGATCCCGACTCAGGCAACTATCGCTTCGGGCTCAATGCCGCCCTTTCGCCCCCACAACTGATCCAGATGGGATCCCGGCCCGATCCAGAACATCTTCCCCAACTTTTGGCAGAGCAAGCCCACGGCTGGATCGCGGATTTTCGGGCCAGCGCCCTTTACCGCCAACGCATGAGCGAGGTATTGATTCGCCGCTGTCTGGCAATCTTGCTCCGAGAGTAAGCCTGACCTCCCTGACCAAATGAGAGAGGATAAATTCATCTGCTGAGCTCCCAAAAACGAATGACCCATGAGAGTCCGCGGCGGCAGCAAGTGCCACCCCACAGACAACCGCGAAAATAGTTCACAGTGAACCCAGCTTTATCTGAGCTTAAAACTTGAGGCCAGTTTATAAAAAACTTACCCACAGTTGATAGCCAGTGAGGTTTTGGATTCAGGAGTTCGCGTGATTTGACAGGGAAAGTTTTGGGTCTGCGAAGGGTAACCTGAGACCAAGAAAAGGCTTGAATACCAGGGCAAGATCCTTCGGGTTTAGCCGGGTGCCTGATTTCTCCCAAAGTGGGGCTGAGGCTGTCATGAATCGGTTTTCCCTTCATGAAGTCTATCTCAGGAGAATCCTTTTCCGTCTGGCCACTGCGGCTCCTCGTGGCATGACATTGATCGAGTTGCTGGTGGTCATCGTGATTGTCGGTACTCTCTGCGCGGTGGCCATTCCCAACCTGCTCAACCACATTCGCCGCTCCAGAGTTGCTGAAGCCCAAACAGCTTTGGCGACCATTGGCCGCGCTTCAGAAATCTTCCGCATGGATTTTACGGTTTATCCTTCCAGCTACGCCGATATTCAATTCGGAGGGATCCACGGGGATCGTTATCTGCAAGATCCCTGGCAAGCCCCCAACTATCGTCTCCCCGAAGTTGTTCCTCCCACACCTGGCCCAAGCGGCATTCGTTGGATGACTGAGTCTTACACCTACACAACTGCTGGTGGGGATCCCCTGCGCTGTGACATTGGCCTCGGGGATCGCCAGCAAGAGGTTCTGGTCTCTGGCTACGACCTGCACAACTCCTGCAACCTTTATCATTGACTTGCCTGGGCGAGATTTGGTGGCTTGAGGAGACGGGACTGGGCGGACTTGAACCGCCGACCTAGCGCTTAGGAGGCGCTTGCTCTATCCATCTGAGCTACAGCCCCTTGTCGGACATCCTACCGATCTTAGCCCCCATCCCAGATTACAGCCCTTTTGCAGATGAAGTGGTGCTCAGCCAATTCTTAACGCGCTCCGACTGGGGTTGGTGTTATTCTGAGAGCGCCTTTGAGGGAGGGCGGAGCTTTGTCTGGCGATTTGCTGATCCGAAATGCTGAGCTGCTGGTGCCGGAAGGGGATCCCTGGCGGGGAGATGTGCTGGTGCGGGAGGGGCGCATTGCCCAAATCGGCCCAAACCTCTCGCCAGAAGGGGTGGCAAGGATCATTGACGCTGAGGGCCATACCCTGATGCCGGGGGTTATCGATCCCCAAGTTCACTTTCGCGAGCCTGGCCGCGAGCACAAAGAAGACCTGCAGACGGGATCCTGGGCCTGTGCCCGGGGCGGGGTGACCAGCTTTTTGGAGATGCCCAACACCGACCCCCTGACGATTGACCAAGCGACGCTGGATGACAAGCTGGCCCGTGCGGCCAGCAAGTGTGTAGTCAATTACGGCTTTTTTATCGGGGCCACTGCCGATAACCTAAAAGAGCTGCAAACGGTGCAGGGAGCCTGTGGCATCAAAATCTTCATGGGATCCATGCATGGCCCCCTCTTGGTGGATGATCAGGCGGCGCTAGAACGGATTTTCGGGGAAACGGATCCCAACTTTTTAATTGCCGTCCATGCCGAAGATTTGTCTCGCATCACAGCTCGTAAGGCCCTGTTTGCCGGACGCACAGACGTAGCTGTTCACTCGCAAATTCAGGACGAGGAATCGGCCCTGATCGCCTCACGGCGGGCTTTGGACTTGGCCACCCGCTACCGCCATCGCCTACACATTTTGCACCTTTCCACCGGTCTAGAGGTCGAGCTGCTGCGCCAGCACAAGCCAGCTTGGGTGACGGCAGAGGTGACCCCCCAACACCTACTGCTCAGCACCGCCGATTACGCTCGTCTGGGATCCCTGGCCCAGATGAACCCCCCCCTGCGGGATCCCGCTAACCTGGCCCAACTGTGGCAGGGGCTGCACGACGGGATCCTGGATTGCATTGCCACCGACCATGCCCCTCATACTTTGGAAGAAAAGGCTCAGCCCTATCCCCACTCCCCTTCCGGTATGCCCGGCGTGGAAACCGCTTTGCCTCTGATGTTGACGGCAGCCCAGCAGGGGCGTTGTACGCTGGCGCAGGTGGTGCGGTGGATGTGTGAGGCGCCGGCCCGCCTCTACGGGATCCCTAACAAAGGACGACTGCAAGTGGGCTACGATGCTGACTTGGTGTTGGTGGATCGCCATACCCCCAAGCCGGTGCGGCGAGAAGAACTGTTGACCAAATGCCGCTGGAGCCCCTTTGAAGGGTGGGAGCTGGTAGGCTGGCCACTGCTAACCCTCGTGGGCGGGCAGATCGCCTTTCAAAATGGCCGTGTGGATCCCTCGGTGCGGGGAAAGGCCCTGCAATTTCAGCGCTAGCCAGGGATCCCTGGCGTTCTATCTATTCCATCTAAAAGTCATCATCCATACCCTGGCAAACTGTTGGCCAAGATTGGGATCCCGAGATCTGTCTCCTTTCTAGGCTCTAGCGTTCCGCATCACCGAGGGGAGCGGGCTCCATCACCAGAGGCGCTGCGGTTCTATTCACCTTGCAGGGCAGAATGCGGTTTAGAAAGCCGAGGATCCCCCAAACCCAACTGACGGTGATCACCCAAAAGATCCACAGCCCGCTTGCCCACGGTTGCGGCAAGTCCAAGGCCATCCCCCCAATCATCGGGCCAAGGGCAAACCCCGCCGACCAACAAAGAGAGTTGACCGACAGATACACTCCCCGCAAGTGATCCGGTGCCAAATCCGCCACCAAAGCAGAGGCAGAGGGGTTGTAGCTCACCAACGCCAAAGAGAGCACCGCCAGCGCCAAGACTGCCACCACCGACCCCAATCCCGCCGCCAGACCGCTAAGCCAAACCAAGAGAAATCCTACCCCCCACATCAGGGCGGATCCCTGCAACCCTTGAATGCGCGTCCGGCGATTCAGCCAACGGGCCACCGGCATCTGCAGCAGAGCAACCAAGGCCCCATGTAAGGCAAACAAAATGCCGATTTGCACCTCTGGGATCCCTACCCCATTGCGGAAGTAGAGGGGCATGCTGCTGCTGAGCTGAGCGACATAGGTGGTGAACAGGATATTCGACAGGCCAAACACCAAGAGGGAGCGATCCCTGAGAGCGGTTTTCCAACCTGCCAACACCGGCTCTGCTGCCGGACAAGTCGCCCGAGTTTCCCGGATAAAAAACCAAAGCACCGCCAGAAAGATCAGAAAAGTGACACCATCGATCACAAACAAGAGCCGATAGGCCCCCGTCAGAGCCACCAGCGTGCTGGCCATAGCCACCCCAAGGCTGAGGCCCAAGTTGTCCCCCAGACGGTTGAGGGCGTAGGCTTCGTTGCGCTGCTCGCGGGTGGTTAGATCCGCTACAATCGCTTCTGCAGGCGGCCAGTACAACCCCTGCCCCAAACCTGCAGCCACATTGGCCAGAGCAAAACTCCAGAAGTTATGGGAGAGCGCAAACCCAAACGACCCCAAGCTGGAAATGGCCAGGGAGAGGATCAAAGTGGAGCGGCGCCCCCAAGCTCCATCGGCCATCGAGCCGCCCAGGATGCGGCCAAACACCCCGGCAAAAGCCATAATGCCCAGCCCCAAGCCCACTTGGGTGGCGGTCAGCCCTACCTGATTGACAAAAAAGAGGGTGGCATAAAACAGGGTAAAGCCGGTTCCGGTTTGGGAAAGCAGCCGACCGACAAAGATTAGCCAAACCTGAAAACTGAGCTTCGGCCACCAAGAAGGGATCCGCATGTTGGGTGCAGTGGGGGAGGGCCTACCTAGCCTACGGGATCCCGTTCACCGACGCCAGGGCAAGAACCCTGCTCCGACTCTGACAGGTAAGCTGAAAATCTGCCAAGCCAAGCCTGATGTTCGTTACCGGAAGGCTCTTCACCCAGCGAACCAGCAGACAGGGCAACCCATTCCCCCAACTCCAGATATTCGCTCAACAGCCGCGCCAACTTATAAACTCGATAATCGAGCTGCACCAAGCTACTTTTCATCTGCCCCAAAACACCCAGTCCTCTTCTAAGCCGACTCAACGCTTTTCCCAAAACTTGCTGAGCAGGAAGCCAGTCCCTGCCTCGCCACAGCCGAGCCGTAGCTCCCTTTTGCCCACAACAGGGTGCCTGTAGCTCAGCCGCAGACCTGGACAAGGCTGGAAAAAGCTGTGCCTTACAGTCCTAACATTAACAATCGTAAAACAATTGCAAATAAAAAGTCATCCACCTGCTTGCCTTGCAGGAGCCAACCCAAGCGCTAGACCAAGAGAGCCGCGGTTTTTTTCAAGTCAGCACGGGTGTCTTTGGGGCAAGGGATCCATCCGACAAGCGCCAACCGACTGCCAGTTGCTTCTAGCTGACGGCCACGGGCGACTTAGCCGCAGCAGCAGCGCGATTTTCCTCTTCCTCAGGGGGGACAACGGCAAACTCGATGTGGTTGAGCAGGGTGGTCACGAAGGCGAAGAGCAGGAAAGGCAGAGAAATCACCAAAATCAGGGCAATGGTGAGAAAAGCGTAGAGGGGGCTATTCATCAGGGAGAGGGCAGCGGCCAAGCTGGCAAAGATGACAATCAGCCAAATGATGATCTGGCCGTAGATATCTCCAAAGGAGAGGGTACAGGTGAAGCGGTAGCGGGTGTGAGTGTTCATGGCAGTTCCTCTGGATAGCCTGGATGGTTTGATCCTAAGGGCAGATCAAGCCTCAGCCTGAGAAATATGTCGAGATTTTAGACGAGAGACGAGAAGATGCCTCTCTTTGCTAAGAAATATCTCAAGAATCGGCTGAGAAAGAGGGGATCCCCTGTCTGGAAAGGGGCAGGATGCTACCCTCGAGATTGGGAACCGTCTCTTGCAGGCAGCAGCCATGTGTATTTGTATTCACTGCTACTACGTAGACCGCTGTACCACCTACCACGCCGTGGAAGCGCAGCATCAGCAGCCTCATCTCACGTTGACGCCGGATTTTGAGCCGCAAGGCCCCCAGATCAATGTCAATATCCGCAACGGTGGCACCGAGATGGAATGGGATGTGGTGGGCTGCCAGAGCTTTCGCGAGGAACGGAACAAGTGGGCGCGGCTCCGTCCCTACGAGGTGGTTCCCACGTGAGATCCTAAAACGGCCTGGATTTTACAGAAAGTTTCTTGCCCGGCCAGGTTAGAACTCTTTGGTTCGGTTCTCCCAGCCTGGGAGGGTTTATCTGGGCGGGGGATGTTTTTGGCGAGTTTCGAGAGATTAGATTCGAGAGATTAGAAGACTATGGTGCTGGCCTCAAGCCCTACAGCGCTGCCAGTGGATGCCCGTCAACAGGTGAGCCAATTCATGCAGCGCCTACAAGATGACATCTGTGCCCGTCTGGAGGCCCTGGACGGAAAAGCCAAGTTTCGGGAAGACCGTTGGGAACGCCCTGGAGGAGGGGGCGGGCGCTCGCGGGTCATTCAGCAGGGAGACGTGTTTGAGCAGGGGGGAGTCAATTTTTCCGAGGTGTTCGGATCCCATCTGCCCCCTTCGATTCTGAAACAGCGTCCAGAAGCGGCAGGGCATCCTTTCTACGCCACAGGCACCTCTATGGTGTTGCATCCTCGCAACCCCTATGTGCCGACGGTACACCTGAACTATCGCTATTTTGAGGCGGGGCCGGTTTGGTGGTTTGGGGGCGGGATGGATCTCACCCCCTATTACCTGTTTGAGGAGGATGCGGCCCATTTTCACCGCACCCTCAAGGCAGCCTGTGACCGCTTGGATCCCGTCTACTACCCAGTTTTCAAGATCTGGTGCGATCGCTACTTTTTCCTACCTCATCGCGGCGAGGCGCGCGGCGTTGGCGGCATTTTCTTCGACTATCAGGATGAACGCCCTGGGCTGCTCTATCGGCCTGAAGGCCAGGCGGAAGGGGATCCCGAACAACTGGCTTCTGAGCCACCATCGTTACAGGTGCGGGTGGGATCCCGCAGTTGGGAATATCTTTTCCAGTTGGTGCAAGCCTGTGGCGAAGCCTTCTTGCCGGCCTATGTGCCGATTGTGGAGCGGCGGCAGGGGATGGAATGGGGAGAGCGAGAACGGCAATTCCAGCTCTATCGTCGCGGGCGTTACGTGGAGTTTAACCTGGTCTACGACCGGGGCACGATCTTCGGGCTACAGACCCAAGGCCGCACCGAATCGATCTTGATGTCTTTGCCCCCCTTGGTGCGCTGGGAATATGGCTACGAGCCGCAACCGGACACGTGGGAAGCCAAGCTCCATCAGGTGCTTCGCCAGCCCCAGGATTGGGCGTAGGCCGGCCATACCTTGTCTCCGCCTTTGAGGATCCGCTGCGTGCCTTCTTCTTTGCCCCTCACCTACCGCTTTCAGCCGCCTCGACAGGTCGGCTTGGGATCCGCACCTGTGTTGGTGATGCTGCACGGGATCGGCAGCCACGAGGGGGATTTGTTCCAGTTGGCCCCCTATCTGGATCCCCGGTTGGCGGTGATTAGCTTGAGAGCCCCTATTCCTTGGAGTGTGGGCGGGAGTGTGGGCGGGTTTGCCTGGTTTGAAATGGCCTGGACGCCAGAAGGGCTGGTGGGGGATCCCCAGCAAGCGCGCAATAGCCTCAAGCTCCTGAGCCGCTTTCTGGAACAGGCGCTGCCCAATGGGATCCCGGATATTGCCTTGGATCCCAGGCAGGTGTATTTGCTGGGGTTTAGCCAGGGGGCGATCATGAGCCTGTACTTGGCTCTGACCCAGCCGGAGAAGCTGGCGGGGGTGGTGGCAATGAGTGGGCGCCTATCTCCAGAGATCCTGGCCGAGGCGGTGGAGCCGGAGCGGATGAAACACCTGGCCATCCTGGTGGTTCATGGCACTGCTGATGCTGTTTTGCCGATTGCTTTTGGCCGCCAGATCAGGGATTATTTTGCCCCGCTGCCACTGAACTTCACCTATCGCGAGTACGAGATGGGCCATGAAGTTTCCCCGGAGAGTCTGCGCGATATTCAGGTGTGGTTGCAAAATCTATTGGATAGAAGAAATTTGGAAATGAAACCCTAAAGAAGTCTGACTGAAATTGGGATGACTCTAATTCAGGTGTTGGGCAAGGCTTCGCAGCGCTTGGCGAGATCCTCAATAACCTCAATAGCGCAGGCCCGGTTCTCGCCACCTTTAGGGCTTTGAGGGCAAGTGGTAGGGATCCGTGTCCTACTCGGTTTTCCGGCTCTCCTTCGGATTCGGATGCCAGGATATTAGTTGTTTCAGGTTAGGGTGAGCGCCTGGGTTACATTGCTCCGCAACACTGACGCGACCAGCGTTTTAGGTGTGGGTGCGGTGTCCTAGGTTGTGTTGATCTTTCATTTGAGCCAAAAGAGAGCACTGACGAGATAGAGAAAACTCAAGAAGTTCCTGG